>NZ_JAVJQP010000095.1:0-15591 GCF_040218875.1 Coleofasciculus sp. D1-CHI-01 | reverse complement strand
TGGGCGATTGGTCAATTTACCCACTTGATTTTTTATCCCAACTTTAGCTCTTTGTAAATTCTTCCTGATTTCTCTTTGCCCTAAGTTGTAGACCAAGAGACACAACGTCATAACCAAGAGCATCGTTTCTACTCTTTGGGGTTTTTCGACGAATAGACTATCGGCAAAAAATACAGGGTCTTTCAAAAATCTAAATCCTCTTTCACAAGATTGTTGATTTTTGTAATGTAAAAGGATTTCGGCTGAATTCAGAACTTCTTGTTCGAGAACGTTCGTCGCTAGGATAAATCTTCCTGCTTGTTTTTCTCTCTTCGTAATTTCTTGCTCCTGTCTTTCTGGTTTGACTTTAATTTTATAAACGGTTTGACCCGACTTAATTGTATCCTTGGTTATCTGGACTTGAGCTAATTTAAATAGTTTCAGTTTTCGGTTTATTTTCGTATTATCCATTGTAACCCTCTCATTATCTGAATATTTTCTTGAGTATATAAACTACTGTCACCTACCACTATACTTGACCAATATACCTGCTTCTTAAACGAACTTAACAAGTGACCTAACACAGCTTTATCTGATTCATTTCCATCCCCGACTCTCATGAGCAAAGGTATGTCTCCGTCACTTGTTGTGACTAAGCTTAAAACACATTGCTTTAAGTCCGGGCGATGGTCACGGGAATATCCTTGGGTAATAATTATCGGTCTTTCTCTAATTAAACCTTCTTCTGGATAGGTTAATCTCTCTTTTAAATAGTCACAGGTAACTGACTAATTATCTCAAGGTATCAACCCTCAGTAAAGTGAGTATTTATGCTTATTCTTCTCAGAGACTTTTCTGTAGTCTATCGTAATACACCTTGAAGTGCGGAGTGTGGGAAATCGGCTATTTTATCCCGTAAATGACGCTGGCGCAGAATTTCTACCCCCGCCTTTGTCGCCACACCTGTCACTGTTTCGATATGCACTAATTCTGAATCCGGTTCTGCATTGTCATAACGCGGATCAGTGAAATCAGCCGGGATGTCTCGACTGGTTATAATGGTTTGGCATTGATGCTGTTGATAGACTAAAGCGTTGAGGAATTGACCCCACTCTGGGGACATGGCTTGTCTGGCTTGGGGATGGTTGGCGGGATGTAAGATAGTTTCCAGGTTATCCAGTAGGAATAAACAGGGTTGTTGGGCGAATCCCTGAATAATTTTGGCAATCTTTTCTTCGGTACGCTGTAACCCTTCCCTTGTCTCAATCCCGAATCCATCCCGTAACAGAAATTCGGTGATGTCATCAAAACTGGTTCCTGGTTGTACCTGAAAATATATCACCAAGGGATAGGGACAATTGGTGGCTGGAGTGCGGCTAGATAATTCAATTCCTAACGCTTCCAGCAGTTTCACGGCTAAACTGGTTTTGCCGATTCCCCCTTGTCCGATTAATGCTAATACTTTTAAGGGAGTATTCGGTTGGCGGAGTTTGGCGGTTAATCGGGTGAGAAGTTCATCGCGCCCTTGCCAAACGGGGATTGTGGGGAATCCTTGATTGGTAATTAGTCGAGTTTGTGGGGTGGTGAGGGCGGGTTTTGTTGGGGCGTTGGCGGTTGATGGTGTTGAGGTAGCGTCTAAACCCGCCCCTACATTATTTGGGGTTGGCGGGTTGAGGGTGTTTTTTGGGTTGGTTGCGGTGGTGAGGGCGGGTTTTGTTGGGGCGTTAGCGGTTGATGGTGTTGAGGTAGCGTCTAAACCCGCCCCGACATTATCTGGGGTTGGCGGGTTGAGGGTGTTTTTTGGGTTGGTTGCGGTGGTGAGGGCGGGTTTTGTTGAGGCGTTGGCGGTTGATGGTGTTGAGGTAGCGTCTAAACCCGCCCCGACATTATCTGGGGTTGGCGGGTTGAGGGTGTTTTTTGGGTTGGTTGCGGTGGTGAGGGCGGGTTTTGTTGGGGGGTTAGGGGTTGATGGTGTTGAGGTAGCGTCTAAACCCGCCCCTACATTATCTGGGGTTGGCGGGTTGAGGGTGTTTTTTGGGTTGGTTGCGGTGGTGAGGGCGGGTTTTGTTGAGGCGTTGGCGGTTGATGGTGTTGAGGTAGCGTCTAAACCCGCCCCTACAGCAGATGGGTTAGGTGGGGAATCGGGATTGACATTTGGCGCGTTTTGGGTTTCGGGATTTTCCCCAAAATCGGCAACCTCTCGCCAATCATAGCCGAGTTTATTACAGAATTCCTCAAAGTTTAAGTGGTCAACGGGTTTACCGTTGAGAAAGTTCCATGCGGTGTTTTTCGATACGCCGACGGCTTCGGCTAAGTCAATCTGACGCGGGAAGCCATTGCGCCTGAGTGCTTTTTTCAGCTTGGGGATATAGTCGGGATGAACCCTTGTACCTCTGGACATGCGCGATCGCACAATCTTTTTCTCAGTATACCAATAGCAATAATCCTGCCTGGGACTAACTTGGGACTAACTTGGGAAAAAGTGGTTAACAAATGGGTTGGGATTGGGATTAAACCTGGGATTCGGGGGTGTTTGATGGAAGAGTAAAGCATTCAACCCGATTGTGATGAATAGGAAGCATTCTGAACTTTTGCTAACAACCTTGGAAGTGAGTACATTTGTCGTGACTCTGTACACCTATTCGGCTTTTGTAGGAATTGCGGCGGCGGGTTTAGCGATTTATTGTTTACTTCAGCAAGCGCGGGAGGAGGGGTAGTATTGTGTTCGTTCGTAGTAGGGGAACCTTAGCATTAGATTTTGTTGGGTTTCCTTACGTCAACCTAACCGACAATGCTTAATCTCAATCAAAGTCCCCCTTTTGAAGGGGGATTTAGGGGGATCAAAAGTTAAATGGTGCGTTACTTCGCTAACGCTACGGTTTGATGGTGTAGGGTGGAACATTTCATGATTCATCGTTTATATAAGCTTATCCATTAAGTAAGGCATTGATAATCGTTGCTAGTTTCTTCAAGTTCACAGGTTTAGTCATATAATAGGATACACCTGCGGCTAAACATTTTTCGCGATCGCCTGACATCGCCAATGCAGTTATGGCAATAATTGGAATGGTGGCGGTGCGGGGGTTGGCGCGAATCTGTTGGGTGGCGCTTAACCCATCAAGTTCTGGCATCTGAATGTCCATTAAAATCAAATCAGGCTTGCGCCGTTGGCTGAGTTGGACGGCTTCTTTGCCATCTTTTGCCATAATCATTTCATAGCCGATTCCCTGTAAGTAATCAGATAGGGTTTGGGTGTTGGCTTCGTTGTCTTCAGCCAATAAAATTAAGGGAGTTGTTCTCGGCAAATTTGTATCTTCAATGTCTGATACACTACACCCCAATGTCGCCTTTTCTGCGGGGTAACTGATGGAATGATTCGCTGGATGAGAACGCCAAGGTAGTCTCACGGTAAAGCAACTCCCTTTTCCGAGTTCACTTTCGACTGTTACCCATCCCCCGTGTAATTCCACAATCCGCCGGACTAATGCTAATCCTAACCCGGTTCCCTGATGTCGCCGGGATAAACTACTATCAATTTGGACGAAGGATTGAAAGAGTTTCTCCCGATGTTCTTTAGCAATTCCAATTCCCGTATCATTAACACTGATATAAAGCATCTCATTTGGGGAAGTAGAGACGTAGCATGCTACGTCTCTACATTCCATATCTTTGTAAATTTCTACCGTAACCTGTCCCCCTTCTGGGGTAAATTTCACCGCATTACTTAATAAATTAATTAAGACTTGCTGTAAGCGTCGTTCATCCCCCAGAATCGTTCCTAATCCTTCTGCAATATTCCCCGTCAGGGTAATGTTTTTATCTAAGGCTAGAGGTTTAATCAACGTCAAACTCGCATCACACAGTTGGCTAATACTAACGGGTGTCAGGTTTAACTCCAACTTCCCGGATTCAATCTTGGCTAAATCGAGAATATCGTTAATTAACTCCAGTAAATGTCTACCACTTTTTTCAATCGTGGCGAGAGACTTGCGCTGCTTTTCGGTAATCTCGCCATAGACTTCTTCTTGTAAGCTTTCCGATAAGCCTAGAATCGCATTCAGCGGCGTTCGCAATTCATGACTCATATTTGCCAGAAACTCGTCTTTTAACCGGGTGGCGTGGGCGAGTTCCGCATTGGTTGTGGCTAAGATATCATTATTGTGGCGCAATTGCTCGTATAATTGAGACTGTTTAATCGCGATCGCGAGTTGGGTGGCTAACGACACCAGTAACTCAATCTCCCAGGTTTGCCATTCTCGCGGATGGGAACATTGATGGACGATTAGTAATCCCCAGAGGATATCCTGCTGCACAATCGGGACAACCAGTTTTGCCCGGATTGCGTACTCCCGCATGAAGTCTACCATACAAGGTAGAACCTCTTCGCGATCGCGATCGGCTAAAGCATACACTTGTCCCTGAACATAATTCTGATAACAGCTTTGGGGAAAGGCTTCCGCTGGAAAGATAATATTCAATAACTGGGGAAATCCTGAGGCTACCCCTTCCGCAATCGCCCGTCCCCGATTATCCTCAAAAAGCTGATACACTAATACTCGGTCAGCCATGAGTAATTGTTGGACTTCTTCAACCGTTGTTGTCAGAATTGTCTCCAAGTCTAGGGATTGGCGAATGCGTCGAGACATCGCACTGATTAATCGTTCTCGTTCAACTTGTTGGCGTAGAGTTTCCTCTACCTGTTTGCGCGATGTAATATCTGAGGCTGTACCGAGAATCTGTTTCGCTTTCCCCTCAGATGTGCGCGTAAAAATCGTATCCCAACTATATAACCAACGCCATTGACCATTCGCATGGCGCATCCGATACTCACATTCAATAATATCCCCATCTTTCGCGGTATCAAAGTGTTGATGCTGGCGTGAAATTTGGGCTAAATCATCGGGATGCATTAGTGATTCAAACAGATTGGATTGCATCTGCTGAATCTCCTCTGGACTATAACCCAGCACTTGAGCCACGGAACGGTTAATATAGATATTACGTTGTTCGACGATATCATAAATATATAGCACATTCGGATTCGTATCCGCAATTCGTTGGATAAATCGCTGACTCTCTTGCAGCGCCAATTCTGGTTTTTTGCGATCGCTAATATCCCGAAAATAGACCGATAACCCTTCTTCTGAGGGATAGACTCGCACTTCATACCAGGTATTGTTCGGTGTATACAACTCCTCAAACGCCATCGGTTTTTGGTCTCGCGCCGCTTGGCGATAGATGGTTTCAAATTGGGTGCCGATGGCGTCCGGAAATTCATCCCAGATACATCGACCAATCATATCGGCTACGGGACGATTAATTAAGGGTGATAAGAGGGAGTTGAAGTGGGTAAACCGCCAATCCTGATCCAGGGCAAAAAAGCCTTCAGTAATACTTTCTAATATATTATTAATCTTGCGATGGGAATCTTGCAAGGCTAATTCCGTTTGCTGGCGTTCCTTAATTTCTTGGTGCAGTTGTTCCACCGTCTGTTCTAACGCCGTTGTCCGTTCTTGTACCCGCTTTTCTAGGGCTTCATTTAGGTGTTTCAGCGATTCTTCAGCCTGTTTGCGATCGCTAATATCTCGATAGGCGCTTAAAAATAAGATTTCGTTGTCTTGGTGAATGATTGAGTGGGAGACAAGCAGAGTTTTCTGGACGCCGTTTTTATCGCAAAATGTTGTTTCAAAGGTGCGGAGTTTGCGCTTCTTGCTGGAATTCTTTTGCCATTGCTTCATCTGCTGATAGAGAACCGGATCAGGATAAAGTTTCGCCATGAAATTATCACAACGGTTTGCCTCTTGCCTGGTATAGCCCGTAATTTGCTGCATTTGATGGTTAAAGATACGGAATTTTCCCTGACCATTACTCAAGGTAATTCCTTCGCCCACGGTATCAATCACCGTAGACAATTGTCCCGCCATGGATTGAATCGCTTGTTCGCCTTTTTTGCGTTCGGTAATATCTGTAACCGTGGTTACCCGCAAGCGCTGTTCCCCTTGCTCCATAATCGGTCCAGTGGTAACCTGAATATGAATAAATTTACCATCATGACGTCGCATCTGCCATTCACCGGAATGATGGGGGTCAAAGAATTCAGTTAAGGATTGTCCTAATAAGTAATCACGGGGATAAGCAAATAGTTGACAAAAGGCGGGATTCACCCGTACCAGTCGCCATTGTTCATCGGTAATACATAAGCCTACCGGGGCAGATTCATAGAATAACTCTAATAGTTTTTCACTGGTTTGGGCTTGTTCCTGCGCCTGCACTCGATGGGATATATCTAGCCACGCGCCAATAATTTCTTGGGGAATGCCTTGGTCATTGCGAATCAGTTTCCAATCATCTTGTAGCCAAATATACTGCCCATTTTTCTGTTTAAACCGATATTCTTGAATCGAATAGCCTTGTTGAAATAGTTGGGCAAATCCGGTAAGTACGGTGGGTAAGTCTTGAGGATGAATGTGATTTAACCAAAAATCGGGTTGATTCAGGATTTCGGCGGGGGTATAGCCAATCAGGGCGGTAATATTATCACTAATAAATGTGGTTTGATAAGGAGGAATAAACTGGCGACTATAAATAGCTGTGGGACTCGCCGAGAGTAAATAATGCAGTCGTTCTTGAGTCGCCTTTGCCAACTGTTCTGCCTTTTGCCGTTCCGCCAGTTCTGTTTGTAGTTGGACAAACGCATTCGCTTGTTGAATCGCGATTGCGATTTGCACACTGAGTTGTTCTAATAAGTCTAATTCCTGGGATTCCCATTGACGGGGGGCGGCACAATGATGGGCAACTAATAAGCCCCAAAGTTGTTCGTTGATAATAATGGGGACGGTGAGAATGGCTTTAACGTGAAACTTTTCAAGTAATTCTAAATGGCAAGGAGTTAAGCCTTGATGATAAATATTATGCGCCACCTGACGTCGCCCATTCAGATAGTCAGCCCCCTTAGTTTCTTGGAAGTAACCATCGCGAACTTGTGAGCCAATAACTGGGGGAAAATCACCCACCGATTCCGCCACAATCTCCCCACTCCAATCTGACGCGAACTGATAAACCAAGACGCGATCGCAATGAAGGAGTTGGCGCACTTCCTTAACCGTGGCTTGGAAGATATCCGGGAGTTTCAGGAAGCAGCGAATCCGTTGGGCGATGGAGCGTAAAATATGTTCCCGTTCTGCCTGTTTTTGTAATTGGTGGGTACGGGATTGGACTAATTCTTCCAGTTGAGTGTTGCGACTTTCGAGTAAGTCAATCTTTTCTGCTTCTAACTGACCGATAACTTGCTGGAGTTGGTCAATTACGCCATACATTTCCATCGGATCAAGCACTTGCAGCAACCGCGTTTGGGTGACAATTCCCAACAATCCCCCCCCCTCACCCGTTACCACTAATCGCCGCACATAACGACGCTGCATTTCCTGATGGGCGTACCAAAGATTATCCGTGGAACGCAGGCAAAATAGGGGTTTACTCATCACATCCTTTGCCTTCAATCCACTCAGATTGACACCCAATACCTGAAACTGAACAATATCCCGTTCGGTGACAATTCCCACGGGTTTTTGTTGATAGTTTCCGGGAAACTCTTGACAGATAACCACACAACTAACCCGATGTCGTGCCATTAACTGCGCCAGTTTCAGAACCGAAGTATCGCCTGTTGTTTGAATCACCGTCTTATTCATCACCTCATCCACAGTTCGTAGCTTCAGCAGATGGGAGGGTTCAATAAGTGAACGTAGGGTGGAAAGCGTAATGACACCCAGTAATTGTTCCTGATCATCCACCACAGGCAGATGACGAATCTGGTATTGTTTAAGAATACTCAGGACACTGAAAACATCTCGAAACTCGCTCGATTTGAGACGATACTCCGGGGGACTCATCACCTGACGAATAGTCACCCCCGCCAAATTGCGCCCCTGTGCAGTTAAGCGCACCACATCCCGTTCAGTAAAGATACCCACAAGTTGGGTTCCCTGGGTAACTAAGACACAGCTAGTGGAAGGAGACAGTAAAGGATTCTCCGGGGATTCTGGCGTCTTTTCTCCCTCCTGGGAACAGAAACATCCCTGTACCTGACTCATTTGCGCCAAAACCTCAACCACAGGGGTATCCGGCGTCACAGTAACCGGAGTGCGATCGAGGATATCGTCAAGCTGGGGAGAGTGGAAGCACCAAGATTGATGGGGGAGATGAGGAGCGGATGCCATAGGGATGCTAAACTAATAGGCTAGCGATAAGGAATTAAGTCATAAAGGTTGAATGGGGGGTCGCTTGACATTCTCCCCGCCTTCAACGAAGTAAGGCGGGGAGAATGTCAAAGTGCCAGACTTAGCATTGCGCCCCTGATTGAGCCTGTGTAGACAGTATGAATACTCAACTCACCCCCTCGGAACTAAATTCCTATCAAACAATATTACCCAATGATGATCCAGCCCAGGACGCGATCGCGAAAATTCCGCAATTTCACGGATTCTAACTCCTCGAGTCAGGAACTATGCTTAAAAAGCAAGGACAAGGAAGCAAACTCTCAGTTGTAGATGCAGTTCCCTGGTAGCTATCTCTCGCTACCAGGATTTTTCTTTCGATTGCTTAACGTTTGAGACACCTTGATTCCGTGAAATCGCGTAATTCTCTTATTTTTGGAAATTAGGCTGACTCAAAAATCCGTATGAAGACTGAGGCGATTGTTAATTGTGATCAGTCAAAATAAAAATTACTGAGAATTCAAAGTTTGTCTACCCCTCTAGACTTATGCCTGAAGATACCTACCAACAATTACTCCAAGCGGCTACCGCCAGATATTACGCTTTATTATATCAAAGCTATAGTCAACTTAGTTTGGATGACAAAATATTTATCGAGAATTTCCGCTATTACAAACAAATGTCTTTGAATCAGGTGGTTCAAGCGTTAGACGAGCAACTGAGGCAGAACCACGGTAAGGATTATTTGAGTACCCGTGAAGATACTACATTATTTAATGTGAGTATCGATCGATAAACTCTTCCTTGACCCAGGGTTGGGAGAAAGGGCGACCCAAGTAAACGGAATTATTGTCAAGTCCGTTTAAACGGACTTGAGCTATGAGCCTTGAAATCGATTTCAAGGCTGTATGAGTTCCATTAAATTAAAGCTCTTGCTGCTGAAAATTTGGATTTGGGAATGTCATAAGGGCGATAGTATATATCAACAATTTTAGCTAAATCCGCTAAGGTATAATTCATGTCAAATAACGATAATTTCAGACAATGAAAAAAGGCAATATCCATCGTCAATCCCAATTGCTGACAAAAGTTTTCTGAGAGTCTACTTCCATTACGTTTATGCCGCAGATGCCGAGCGACAAACAGTTGTCTTAAAACAATGAGTTTTTGGAACACAACCTCGATAATCCGGGCGGGCGACTGCAACCCCGTCATCTCTCGTGTTGGACTCGGCGTATTCTGTTCAAATCTAAAGTGAGCGTCTTTGAGTTGAAAAATTAAACACAGTTGCTGTACGACTTGGACTTGGAACAAATGTTCTAGTTGTTCAACTCGCAACGCTCCTTGCTGTTTCAGATACAATCCCAGAGGTTGATCTTCTGGACACAACTGAGCCAGTTTCGTGACAACACGGTTACTCACCCACTCGTATTGCTGAATCAGTGAGAGTAAACCTTGATCATTCAACTGGTTGGCGGCAGTGATAACATTGCCATTCTCTACCCAAATATAATAAGACGACGCATCTGTTGACTCCGATCGCGATCGCAGCATCAGTACGCCGCTTTTATTTCCCTGATCGATAAATCGAAAAATTTCCGACAGAGAAAAATCCGAAAGAAACCCTGTAATGGACATGGCTGGTGAATTGAACCCCTACAACTATTGTCTCGATTAACGGTTAAACTCAATCGCGATCGCCAAATTCGGTCAGATCACGATTTATAATGAGTGGGTGTTGTTGTTGTATGGCGATCTGGCTCTGTGACCCAAACTCCCCTTCCTAATTCCCGCTCCTCTACCGATGTGGTAAACGAACAACCGGATGCCTTAGGGCGTTTTGGCAAATTTGGCGGCAAGTATGTGCCGGAAACCCTAATGCCAGCGCTGTTCGAGTTAGAGCAGTCGTTTAAACAGTACCGCAACCACCCCGATTTTCAGCAGGAATTACAACAGTTATTACGCGATTATGTCGGGCGTCCTAGTCCTCTATATTTTGCTGAGCGTTTAACCGCCCACTATGCCAGACCTGATGGCGGTGGAGCGCAAATTTATTTGAAACGGGAAGACTTAAATCATACCGGCGCTCACAAGATCAATAATGCCTTAGCCCAGGTCTTATTAGCCAAGCGGATGGGCAAAAAGCGGATTATAGCAGAAACCGGGGCAGGTCAACATGGTGTGGCAACAGCAACGGTTTGTGCGCGGTTCGGCTTGGAATGCATTATCTATATGGGTGTTCAGGATATGGAGCGCCAAGCCCTGAACGTGTTTCGGATGCGGCTCATGGGTGCGAAAGTTCAACCCGTTGCGGCGGGAACGGGTACGCTCAAAGATGCCACCTCGGAAGCGATTCGCGACTGGGTAACGAATGTGGAAACCACCCATTACATCCTCGGTTCAGTCGCCGGTCCCCATCCCTATCCCTTGCTCGTGCGTGACTTTCAGGCAATTATTGGTCAAGAAACCCGCACGCAATGTCAAGAGAAATGGGGTGGCTTACCGGATATCTTGTTAGCTTGTGTCGGTGGCGGTTCCAATGCAATGGGACTCTTCCATGAATTTGTTAACGAATCCAACGTGCGGTTAATTGGTGTTGAAGCGGCTGGGGAAGGTGTTACGTCTACCAAGCACGCCGCTACTCTAACCTTAGGGCGTCCCGGTGTACTGCATGGGGCAATGAGCTATTTACTCCAAGATACCGACGGTCAAGTGGTGGAAGCCCATTCTGTTAGCGCGGGACTAGATTATCCGGGTGTTGGACCCGAACACAGTTACTTGAAAGATAGTGGTCGAGCAGAATACTATAGCGTCAGCGACCAAGACGCGATCGCAGCGTTTCGCCAGTTATCGGAACTCGAAGGGATTATTCCCGCCCTAGAAACCGCCCACGCGATCGCATATCTAGAAACCCTCTGTCCTCAACTTCAGGGTAGTCCGAAAATTGTGATCAATTGTTCAGGTCGCGGTGATAAAGATGTACAAACCGTTGGTAAGTTGATTCAGTTAGACTCCCAGGATTAAACAGTGCGGTCAACGTCTCTTTTGGTCATGAGTGGATTCCTGCTGCTAAAGTTAGGACTCAGTAGCTGTGATTCGGTGTTGAGTTTCAAGACAACTCCGGTGAGTCAATCAGAATCTCCGGCAACTGTGTCTCAACAGCCAAATGACGGTGATTTTACGAATTGGGAAGGGTTGGTGCATCAACAGATTAATCAATATCGCCAGTCCCAAAACCTGCCCCCATTAACCTTAGACGCGAGCATTAGCAAGGAAGCCAGACGCCACAGTCAGGCAATGGCAACCGGGCGTGTCCCGTTGGGTCATGGGGGATTTGAACAACGAGTCCGGGCGATCGCGCAATCTATCTCCTATCGCCAAGCGGCGGAAAATGTCGCCTATAATCAAGGCTATTCTGACCCGGCGACACAAGCGGTGCAAGGTTGGCTCAAAAGCCCAGGACATCGAAAAAATATTGAAGGGGATTTTGATGTCACCGGGATTGGCGTGAGCAAAAATGCCAAGGGAGACTATTACTTTACCCAGATTTTCATCAAGCGGCAGTAGTTTGTCCTATGTTCATTATTGATAATTCCTAATTCAGATATCTGATGACTCATCCACCCATCGAGAAAGACGTGGCAGAATTTCAAGTGTGCGATCGCGACCTTCCCGACGCCCTGCTGAAGACCTATCTAAACGCCGAAGCGATTGCCGTTGATACGGAAACCATGGGGCTAATCTATCAGCGCGATCGCTTGTGTCTAGTGCAACTGTGTGACCCCCAAGACCGAGTTACGGTGATCCGCATTGATAAAAAACAAACTGAAGCCCCTAACCTGAAGCAGTTGCTGGAAGCCCAAACCGTATTAAAAGTCTTTCACTTTGCCCGTTTCGATCTCGCCATCTTACGCCAAAATCTGGACATCTGCGTCCAACCTGTATTTTGTACAAAAATTGCCAGTAAACTTGCCCGTACCTATACCAACCGCCATGGGCTGAAGGATTTAGTCATGGATCTCGAACAGGTGGAACTGGATAAAAGTTCCCAGAGTTCAGATTGGGGAAATCCCAATAACCTGTCGGATGAACAACTTCGCTATGCAGCGAATGATGTCCGTTATTTGCTGTCTGTGCGGCAGAAACTGATTACTATGTTGCAACGAGAAGAGCGCTGGCAACTTGCCCAAGAGTGCTTTGAGGCGTTATCCGTGATGGTGTCTTTGGATTTGCTCCTCTATCGAGATATCTTTGAACATTAAGACACCCTATCGTGACATATTCCCACACCAACTGAGTACAGTATGGTGCAGGCTTCCAAGACAATCCGGCTATCGCTTAGGAGACTCTTGGCTTTACTGACGACACGGGATGCCCCTCCGCGCCGGAACAATACAAAGTTTTGTTCATCTTTTGTTCTGCTGGAATTTTACCCGTCCACAGATGCGACTACATTTAGCCTTGTTACTGGACGGAACCTCATATAAGGAAACGTACCAAAGGTTCGTCTCGCCATTCTTTTTTCCAGCCTAGACTTACAGTCTACTCCAGGTTACGCTCAGTACGGGGCGTGAATTCTCCTCTATGGGATGAAGCGATATCGGCTGTTGACAATCCGAATGGGGAGCTTGGAGAGGTCGGTGAAAATCCGACAGGAAGTCGTTATACCGCGTGACGGCGTATCATGCTCCCGTTTTGCATAGATATTTTTTAGCGGTGGATGAACCGAATTCCACCCAGAGTGATAACTGCTAGGATAAAAAAAAGGAAGTGTCAATAAGATTGCTGGATTTAGAAGTTTCCCATGCCCATGACTGCTCAAGTTATTGTCGAAAAGAAAAAACTAGACAACCCGCCGCTAGATATTCACTATCTGGGCGATCGCGTTCTGCGTCAACCAGCGAAGCGGGTGGCTAAAGTAGACCAAAGCATCCGACAGTTAGCTCATCAGATGCTGCAAACCATGTATAGCGCAGATGGTATCGGCTTGGCAGCACCACAGGTTGGGGTCAATAAACAAATCATCGTCATCGACTGTGAACCGGATAACCCAGAAAATCCCCCCTTAATTCTGATTAACCCCGCGATTAAGCGTTTTGGTCAGAGTATATGTGATGCTCAAGAAGGGTGTTTAAGTGTTCCTGGCGTCTATCTAGATGTCAAACGCCCGGTAGAGGTGGAAGTTGCCTACAAAGATGAGAATGGACGTCCGAAACGATTAAAGGCGGATGGTTTACTATCTCGCGCCATTCAACATGAAATGGATCACCTGACTGGGGTTATGTTTGTGGATCGGGTGGAAAATGGATTGGTTTTGGCAGAAGAACTGCAAAAGTATGGCTTTTCTACCCAAGCTGTCAAACCGTTTAATTCTTAGAAAATCTCAGCATAACTGTGCTAATGCCTTGTCCATGGAGCAATCCATGGACATTTTACCAACTGGCTCGGTTGTTTTGTATTTATCGTTAGGTTTAATTGAATGACACCAAAAAGTGGTTTATTTTTGATGGGGTCTTGTATTACTGCAATTGCGGCTGTGGGTTCAATTTTTGAACTCTCTTCAGGAACACCCCAGTTAGGTATATCAGTCACGGAAATTATCCTCGCGGGTAGTATTCCCTTGAGTGGCTTCTTGTTCTATGCGGCTGTTCGTGATGCGAGGGCAAATCAGTAGAACTATGTCTCCCTGGGGTTTTGCATCCGTTTTCTGTTGTCCGCTATCCGTTAGGCGTCACTAGGTTCATACTGGTCTAAGGATAGCTAACCACTTGCCCTATGACTGGTCAACATTGCCGTGGATTTTTACGACCTCTTGCTGGCAGAGGTACAGCTAGACATTTATCGCCCTATCCTTTGTCTGAGGATGAGGAGACGGTGATTGGTCGTGATCCAAGCTGCCAAATTGCCTTAAACCCGAATCAGTATTTAATTGTATCGCGGCGTCATGCTACGATTCGTCCCTGTTCACCCTGGAAGCAGGGTTGGGAAATTTGTGATCTCAATAGTATTAATGGGACGTATGTTAATGGGTATCCGTTACGGGGATGCTGTCAATTACATGCGGGCGATCGCATTGAATTGGGTCAAGATGGTCCTCAGTTTATTTTTGAGTGCCAGTTCAGTTCATCTTCGTCCCCAGTCTTACCCGTTTCTTCGGCTTCATCGCTGACATCTGTCAGTGTAATCGGACATAAAACTCCGGATACGGTTACCTTTAGTCAACTGTTTCCCCTGGCTTCAACGGGACAAGATTTAACCCAAAAGGCATTTCTGAGACCCGCCATTCTCACGGTGGTGTTTGTGGTGTTAATGTTTATGGCGGTCGGTCAGGCAATGGTGTTTAATCTACTCTTGGCAACCTATTTAACCGGTGCGGCTTCTTATTTTGTCTACCAACTCTGTGGTAAACCCAAGCCGTGGTGGGTGTTATTGGGATCTGCGATCGCGACGGCTTTAATTTTAACCAGTCCGTTGTTACCTCTATCCATTATCGTTTTTCGCGACATCTTACCGGGAAGTTTACCCCAAGAAGGGGAACTGATCAGTTTTACGTCTCTGCTGATCCGCATGTTTTTCGGGGCGGGTTTGATGGAGGAATTACTCAAAGCCCTGCCGATTATTGGGGCGTATTTCTTGGGTAAACTGCTACGTTCGCCGTGGCGAGAACAGATTGGCGTCTGGGAACCTCTGGATGGGATTCTGTTGGGTACGGCATCAGGGGTGGGTTTTACCCTGTTGGAAACCCTAGGGCAGTATGTTCCTGATATTATCGATAACGTCACCTTTCAAGCGGGTCAAGGATCGGCTCAACTGATGGGATTGCAATTACTCATCCCCCGTCTACTGGGTTCGGTCGCTGGACATATTGCCTATAGTGGCTATTTTGGCTATTTTATCGGCTTAAGTGTCCTCAAACCGCGAAAAGCTTGGCAAATTCTAGCAACGGGTTATCTGTGTGCCGCAACTCTCCATGCCTTGTGGAATGCTAGTGGGTTTGTCAGTAGCTTATTGTTAGCGGTGGTGGGAATTTTGTCTTATACCTGTTTAGCTGCTGCCATTCTCAAAGCCAGGGCAATCTCGCCGACGCGATCGCAAAATTTCGCCACCCGTTTATTTTAGGGTTAACTAACAGTCCGTAAATATCTAGACAATTAGTGACATAACTGGACATTTTCTATGATATAATTAGGCAATGTCTAGTTTAACCCCCCAAGAAGCAGCTACTCTACTAGGTGTGACGGTCAAAACTTTGCACCGATGGGAACTCAACGGCAAAATACGAGCTTCTCGGACGGCTGGTGGTCATCGTCGATACGATATTGCTGACTTAATTGGTAATAAATCGGGTAACGCATTAACCGTTGGCGTAGCTGCGAGTATCTAGTCATGACCAAAA
>NZ_JAVJQP010000089.1:0-37195 GCF_040218875.1 Coleofasciculus sp. D1-CHI-01 | reverse complement strand
ATTCGTAGCGACTAATGTATTGTCTTGCAATCGCCCGGTTTGTTCTAAACTGTCGCTGAGTGCGGCGGCTAATGTCGGCTGATCAATATTATCCACAGGATCATCAGGTAAGAGAAAATCATCGGGTAGCTTCTCCCAGGTAATTTTAGGCTGAGTTGTAACCGTTGTCATCCGTATCATCTCCCTGCATCTGTAAGCCCTATTTTAGATAAAGATAGAGTGCGATCGCAGGACTTGATCCATTCAGGTAATCGCAAAAAGCAGAGTAAATTATCCAGACGCGATCGCTTATCTTCTGTAAGAGCTTATATGTTTCGTGGGTTACGCGATCGCTATGTCCCCTCCCTCTCCGCCAGAACCCCCATCTCCTCTCAATTTGGATGAGTGGATTGCGATTCTTGTGACATTGACAACAATTGGCGGTATTTTCTATTGGGCGATGGGTAAAGAACAAAAGCAGCAAATTCTGCAAGACTTGGGGTTTTCCCCGCCCTCGCCTCAACCTGACTCAACATCGGAATCCCCAAAGCCAACTCAACCCACGCCAACGACTCCTGAGTTATCGGGTTCAGAGACAATACCTCGTCGGGAAGCTGAGGTGCAGGGGAGCAAGGGTGCAGGGGAGTCAGGGAGAATGCAAGCTGATTCAGCACTTCCAGCGCCAGAGAAAGTCCCACCCTCAACGGTATCCCCAACAACGACTACACCGACTCCCTCGGTAGAATTTTCTGATATTCCCGATGACTTTTGGGCGCATGTTGCGATCGCAGATTTGGCAAAGCGGGATATTGTCGTCGGCTTTCCCCAAGGTGAATTTAAACCGCAGCGATTTGCTACCCGTGGCGAATTAGCCGCTATGCTACAGCAGGTATTTGAGCCAAAACCAAAGCAACGTGCGATCGCGTTTAAGGATTTACCGCCAAATTACTGGGGTGCTCAAGCAATTAAGGCAGTGACTAAAGCGGGAATAATTATCGGATATCCTGATGATAAATTTCGTCCCAACCAACCGATTACCCGTGCAGAAGCCTTAGTTGTCTTAGCTAAAGCCCTAAACCTGAAACCCCCATCCGAACCCAGTAAAACCTTACAACAGTACACAGACAGCAACAAAATACCAGATTATGCGATCGCCAACGTTGCGGCGGCGGTAAAAGCGGGTTTAGTCACTGGCTATCCTCAAGGAAATTTGCTCAATCCCAATAAACCAGCTACTCGTGCTGAACTTGCAGCGATGCTGCATCAAGCTAGGGTAATTTCCCGCAATAGAGCTTCACGACAATAAGGTTTTATAGTATTGCTTACGCCCAGCTTTTACCTAGGAATTTAACCTATACCGATAGACGTACTTTAGTTGAATCGACTGGTTATCATCCTAAACTTTTCTGCTAAATAGTTAACCATTGCATTAGGGATCAGTCTACCCTCAGATAGATTAAACTTTATTGGCAATAGAGCTAATCTGAAATGAGCCAATTGAGCAAATTGATTAAAACTTGAGTAGAGTAGATAGACATTGACCCTATTTAGATAGAAAACGCAAGGCTAACCCTTGACGTTGAGCAAGATAAGCTGCGTTTAAGCAAACACCAGAGTAGACTTGAGTAAAAACAAGTCTATTCAAGATTTCGAGCTTATGTAGAGCTGAATGGCGAGTCAATCCTCACAATCAAGCTACTCAATTAACAAACAAATCGTAGAAAGGAGAACATAAGAAAATGGTTGCTACCCTTACTGATGCTAAACGCTCTGCAATTGCTGAAAAACTTGCTGATATGCTGGCAATTCAGAATTTAATTATTGCTAATGAACAGCAATTTATCAACGACTGTAAAAATAACGAAATTTTTGGTCGCTTAGAAGACATGCTAGAGGATGACCAGAACAACTTAGAAGTTCTGGAAACAACCATAACTCAGTATGGAATTCAAGCTGAGCCAAAAGAGAAAGTTCAAAAAATGATTGAACAAGCTGAGGAGATGATGAAAAGCTCTGAACTCAGCCTTTATGAAAAGATGGCACAGCATGAACTGCTAAAACATGGACAAGTCATGTCGGGACTCGTAGTGCATAAGGCAGCTCAAATCGCTGGTTTTGATGCCGAGGAAGCAATCTCTCCCCTAAATTCGGTTAACTTTGAAAACCGGGCGCATCAGGAAAGATTCAAGGGAATGTTAGAATATTTAGGCACCCAAGAGTTAACAGGTGAAGAACCCGAACAAGGGATTTGGGGACGAGTTCAAGATGCAGTAGCTGCCATGACGGGTGCGATTGGTAGTGCTGTGACTCAGACATCTGATAAGTCTGACATGGATATCATGGATGTCATTTTCATGGATCACCAAAAAGTCAAAACCTTAATTGGTGAAATTAAGGGAACCAATAATCCAAAGCGCATCCAGGAGTTTTTTGGACAACTCTACAAAGATATAATTGTTCACGCCAAGGCAGAAGAAGAAGCGGTTTATCCTCAGGTTCGTTCCTTTTATGGCGATGATGATACTCAGGAACTCAATCAGGAGCATACTGAGTTAAAAAGACTTCTGAATGAGATGAAAAATCTCGGACCAACTTCATCCGACTTTAAGTCTAACCTGAAGCAGGTGAAAGACATTATCGGCGATCACACTCGTCAAGAAGAAAGCACGATGTTTGCTTCCATGCGGAAGAATCTTTCACCAGAGCAACGGGAACAAATGGCAACTCAATTTAAGGAAGCCAAGAATAAATTGCAAATCCAATTGTAGGGGCAAATTTAGGGACAATTGTAGGGGCGGGTTTAGGGACAATTGTAGGGGCGGGTTTAGGGATTAAATTCAGCTATTCCCCGATAACGGAACAACAAAACCCGCCCTCCTCACCGATAATGGAACAACAAAATCCGCCCTATCTCACCGATAACGGAACAGCAAAACCCGCCCTATCTCACCGATAACTGAATAGCAAAATCCGCCCTATCTTACCGATAACGGAACAACAAAATTTACTCTTTGACGCACTAAAGTGCCTACTACGAACAGGAGCCGATGGCGTCTCAAGATGCGTCTTATATGGCGGGTCAAGTGCTACATCCGAATGGTGGTGTGGTTGTTGGTGCATAATATCAAATCCGCTTAAGGAACCCCCTGTTGAACGTGGGGACTTTTTCCTTCTATCCCTTGTAACCCTCTCCAGAACTGTAGAGACGTAGCCGGCTACGTCTCTTTTCGATTATGTTCAACTGGTCAAATTGTCATAAGAGTGCTACATTACTTTTAGTTGTAAATAAATGTAAAATTACGGATTCAGAAAACGCAAACTGTTTACGATACCTCGGTTTGAGCGTTTTTGATTCAACCAAGTGGATAGGGAAAATAGGAGTTCAGACACAATGAGTCAACTAATCGCCAACGAACACCTAATGCGAGATGATTTACAACAGTCTTTAGAGCGCCATCATATCAATCCCGCTACATTGAGTACGTTTCAGCGAATTTTACTCACCACCGATGGCACGTTAACTGATATTCTGGAAGCGTATCTCTTTGAACAGATCCAGGTTGTCAAAATCTCCCAAAATCTTATCCCTATTCCCAAATCACTTTCAGCTATGGAATTAGCAGAGGGGACGGACGTGATTGATAGACGCATCTTACTCCAAGGGCGGATTAGTCGCAAAAACTTTATTTACGCGGAATCCATCCTGGTTCCCGAACGCCTGGATGATAATTTTAGACATGAATTGTTTAAAACCAAAACCCCAATTGGTAAGATTTGGTTAGAGCAAAAGGTGGAAACCTTCAAAGAAATTTTGGATTCTGCTAAAGAATCGGCTCAGAGTTTAGCGGAGTATTTTAATATTGAGGCGAGTGACAAGCTACTCTCCCGTACCTATCGCGTATTTACCAATGGTAAACCTGTAATGATGATTACAGAAAAGTTTCCGGAACGTTATTTCCTCAATAGTGTTTGATTTCGAGAACGAGCGATCATCTAGATCCCACAGCTCCCATGATCAAGTTTCCGGCTCTATCCCCAAAGCCCTAAGCTGCTCCCGCAAACGAGCATTCTCTCCCTCGGCTCGTTCAGCTCGCTGGCGTTCCTGTTCGGCTCGTTCTTCCCCTGTCAACAGCAAATTCCCCTGACTATCCCACCACCGCAACCAAGGCAGTTCTACGTTCTTGTAGCGTCCCTGCCAAATGCCCAGCTCTACTCCCAGTGGCTCAATCCGGTAGTGTCCGCGATCATTGGCGGGTAACAACCTGTAGCTTCCTTCTAACAGATGATAAACGTCTACACGGGCTTGCTCTACTTCGTAGATGCCGTAGAAAGGAATGCGAATCGCTTGCTCGTAAACCCAGAACTTGCCTTGATAAGGCGTGGAATCTCGTTCTTCGGAGCCATTTCCAGAGACGAATTCTAAGGCGATGAGGGGGGAAACGATTTCCTGCCACAGGACGTAGGAGCGCCGCATTTGACCGTCCAGGGTGGGTGGCACATTGGCAACATAAAACCAGTCAGGGGCTTCGGCTCCGCGCTCTGGCGGGTCAGTTAAGCGCCAGTAGATACCACTGTCTTGACCGATCGCATAGTATCCATCGGGGTGTAGTTGTTGGAGAATCGGCTCAATGGATTCGGTTAACAGAATACTTTGAGGATGCTCCTGAAAGTTTTTCACAAACGTACCATCGGATTCTGGGAGTTGGATGTGATCGGGTAGAGTTTTGGGAAGTTCGGGTATTGTTTTCATCGTTCTCTAGGGGTGTGGAAACCCGCCGGCGCGGGTTTCGTTTGCAAAAGCTGCAGTTACCTGAAGGGAAGCCGCTTGAGCGTCTACAACCGCCCAGTTAACAGTTAGGCTGACTGTTGATAAGGGCTAGTTAACTTATCCAACTGCTGTACCAACAAACTCAGGAATAAGCCCACATCAGTAACTACACCCACGGATTCCAAGGAACCGCGATCGCTTAACTTAGTAACAACGGCGGGATTAATATCCACACACACCATTTTCACCCCAGATGGCGTCATATTTCCTACCCCAATGGAGTGCAGCATCGTGGAGAGCATTAAAATCATGTCCGCCCCTTCTAGCAGTTTGGCATAGTCGGCTTGGGCTTTAATCAAATCCATCTGCGTATCCGGTAGGGGTCCATCATCGCGAATGGAACCCGCGAGGGAAAAGGGAACATTATGTGTCACACATTCATACATAATTCCTTTTGTCAATACCCCTTTCTCCACAGCCCCAGCAATGCTGCCATAACGACGGATGGTATTAATTACCTTGAGATGGTGGCGGTGTCCACCTCGTACCGGGACACCTCGTTTCATATCCACGCCCAGAGAGGTTCCCATCAGGGATTGCTCAATATCATGAACCGCGATCGCATTACCGCCCAACAACGCCTGCACATACCCTTGGCGAATCAGACGGGATAAATGTTGAGAACCGCCCGTGTGAATCACCACCGGACCAGCAGTAACAATTACTTTACCGCCTTGATCGCGAATTTGGCGCAATTCCCAGGCAATTTGCTCGACAATTAATTCCACCCGGCGTTCACTAGAAACGCCAGCGCCCATGAAGCTAAATTCTTCACTCCCACGCTGTTCACGGGTTTTCGGCTTGTGAACCGTGCGGATTCCTTCCACACCGACAACTACCTGTTCATCGACTTCGAGATCCCGTAAGATTTTACAGCGAGCGATCGGCTGAGAATCAATCTGGGTGATCGCAATTGCCCCATCCATGCGCTGGTTTTGGACTTTCACCCACTCACCCTTAATCCGGACTTCTGTGGGGTAAATCGTGGAGACATAAAAGTCATCCGGCGCTACACCCGATTGAATCACAGGTTCAAGATTAGCGTCACATTCTTCTTGAACGGGAGAGAAAGCCCCCAACTCAATCAGTTGGCTCATCACCTCTTCCATCACATCATGGGAAGGTGCAGAGACGCGAATCTCAGCGCTGGAGGTACTTTGCCGTTGGACACCCAAATCGAAGTTGAGAACTTGGAAGCTACCGCCAGTTTCCACAATCAGATCTAACGCCCGACTGATCAAGCCAGAATCTAACAAATGTCCTTCTAGGCGAATGGTGCGACTTTCTACCTGGACATTCGCATGGAGTTCAGTACGAACCGGTTCAGTTACCCGCAGGGTCAAACATTTCGCCGCGCCACCTGCTTTGAGGAATTCCGTTAGCGGGGTTTCAACCACTCTAAACCCTGCCTCAGCCAACCGTTGCTTCAGGCGATCGCTGGCTTTGTTCATCACCACAACTTGGTCAACATTCACCGCATTGCAGGCGAAGTTCACCGCATCGGCTTCTTCCAAGGCGATACGTTTTTCTGGTGCGACTCGCATCTCAATTAAGCGATTGGAGTAGGCATCAAAGGCGGGGGGATAATAGAGTAAATAGCCGCCCGTCAGGGGACAGAAACAGGTATCTAAGTGATAGAAGCGCTCATCAGTGAGTCGCAGGGAGACGACTTCAATATCCAGCCATTTTGCCAGATAGGGATGAGAATCCAATTCCGAACGGAAGCCATAACCCGCCCATAACCAACGTCCTTCTCGATCCAGGAGGGCATCCCCTGCGCCTTCAAAGGGGAGTTCTTTAGGGAGTTCGTAGACGGTGTAGCCTTGGGCTTCAAACCACTCCTTGAAATGGGGTTCCTCTCCCTGACGTTCTTTGTGCAAGAACCGACTCAGGACAACATTTTTACCCAAAACCAGCCCCGCATTTGCCGTAAACACCATATCGGGCCACCCTTTTTCAGGGTTCACCAAATCCACGATCGCATGATCTTTGAGGACATGGTGCAACTTGTACCACTGTTCGACGGCGCGATCGCGCGAGGACTTATGAATATTCCCTTCCATCCAGGGATTAATCACATAGTCCACATCGTAGTGATCTGGAGCGCACATGAGAAAGCGAATCGAATCAGTCATAATCAATTTCAAATGGGTAGACGCTTACAATAGACCAACTTCCTATCCTATCGGATTTTCCCAGGACAACCCACATTAGGTATAGTGCTGGATTAGGGGAGATGCGATCGCCTCTCCAGTCGTCATACCCAATCGACTTTTGTCAACCCCTTCTGCCCTCTACCCTCTGTCCTCTGCCTTCTACTTTATTCGGTCAATTGCCGATATGCCAACTTCACCGATGGAATATGAGCGCAACCGTTCTAGGGGTTTGGGGTTAACTAACAGTCCGTAAATATGCTGTGGTTCTAGCATCGATTACTGGACTGGTGTGCTATATGAGCGGAATAATGAGTCCTTCCTTTGCTAAAAACGACCCTTCACAAGCACTTTTTACCTCAATGGCAATTTCATCAAGCATATCATCGTTATGATTCGGTTCGTGGTGAAAAATCGCCAGTTGTTTAACCCCGGCGGCTTTGGCGAGTTTTACCCCTTCTTGCCAGGTTGAATGTCCCCAACCCACCTTAGGCGACTTGGGATTGTGGTATTCTTGGTCAGTGTACATGGCATCGTAAATCAGAATATCCGCATCACGAGCTAAATTCAGTACATTTTCATCCAAGTGATCCGGATAATGTTCGGTATCGGTACAGTAGACCGCCGAACGTCCTTGCCACGTTACCCGATACCCCATCGCCCCATTGGGATGATTGAGGGGACTGGTTTTAATGGTAATATCCCCTAGCGTCATGGTATCGCCACAGATTAGGTCATAGAATTTCAAATCCGCCTGAATCTCTCGTTTCGGCACCGGGGAATTCAAATGCAATACCCGTTCTTTGAAATGCTGCTGCATAGACACTCCATCCGGTGCAGCGCCATGAATATGCAACAGATTCCCCTCCAAAAAGGCGGGGTCAAAAAAGGGTACGCCCTGAATATGATCCCAGTGATAATGGGTAAAAAACCAATAGGCTTCAATGGGGAGGTGGGGCTTTAGATGTTTACCCAACATCCGGATACCGGTACCCCCATCAAAAATTAGGCGTTTGTCAGCGATACGCATCTCCACACAGGAGGTGTTACCGCCGTAGCGAATGGTTTCTTTACCGGGGGAGGGAATACTACCCCGCACGCCCCAGAATTGGACAACGAACTCAGAGGAAGGACTGCTTTCCATCGGAATTTTAAGGCTTTAATGTATGGCACTGACCCTGATGACGCAGTAGGTGATCACATAATACTAAGGCGACCATTGCTTCTACCATAGGCACAGCCCTGGGCAAGACGCAAGGGTCGTGACGCCCTTTGGCTGCTAGTATTGTTTCTTCACCGGTACTGGTCACTGTACGCTGTTCTTTTCGTATAGTAGCAGTGGGCTTAAACGCCACTCGCAAAATAATCGATTCTCCGTTGGTGATACCTCCCTGAATGCCGCCAGAACAGTTGGTTGTCGTCCGCACCGTTCCCGTATCATCGAGATAGAATTCATCATTATGTTCAGAACCCGTGAGTAAGGTTCCGGCAAAGCCAGATCCAATCTCAAAGCCTTTGCTAGCAGGTAGGGACATCACCCCTTTAGCGAGATCCGCTTCTAGCTTATCAAAGACGGGTTCTCCTAGTCCTTTTGGCACATTGCGGGCGACACATTCGACTACCCCACCAATGGAATCCCCTTCACGCCGGATTAACTCGATTTTTTCTATCATTCGTTGGGCGCATTCACTATCAGGACAACGGACGATATTACTTTCAACCTGTTCCAGGGTGATGGTGTGGGGATCAACGATGCCTTCTAAATCATGAATGCGTTTAACATAGCCAACGATGTCCACATTGGCAACCTGTTTAAGGATTTTTTTCGCGATCGCACCGGCTGCAACTCGACCAATGGTTTCCCGTGCTGAGGAACGTCCACCGCCCTGCCAATTGCGAATCCCATATTTAGCATCATAAGTGGCATCGGCGTGGGATGGGCGATATTTGACCGCCATCTCTGAGTAATCTTGGGGGCGGGTATCTTTGTTGGGGACAAAGATAGAAATGGAAGTACCCAAGGTTTTTCCTTCAAAGACGCCTGAGAGAATTTCACAGGTATCGGTTTCCTTGCGCGGGGTGGTAATCTTGCTTTGTCCCGGACGCCTGCGATCGAGTTCAAACTGAATCTCTGCGGCGGAAATCTCCAATTGGGGTGGACATCCATCAATCACCACACCGACACCGCCGCCGTGGGATTCTCCATAAGTCGTAATCCGAAACAGATGCCCGAAACTATTGCCCATAATGATCGAGATGATGCCGTTAAGATTCTTATGTTAGCAACGATTTAGCCGTTTCCGCCCACCCTACACCCTAGCCCTCATACTTTCCTGTACCCAATCGCTATGGTTCCCACCGTTACGACAATTCCGATTCAGTATCTCGCGTCAGGCGATCGCCTTTCGATCCCAGTCTATAAGTTTATTGGCGCCACCCCTGGGAAAAAGGCTTATATTCAAGCCAATCTCCATGGTTCAGAAATTGTTGGCAATGCTGTTATTCACCAACTGATTGAGTTTTTCAGCCACTTAGAGGATAGTCAACTCACTGGAGAAATTTGGCTGGTTCCTGTCTGTAATCCTATCGGCACGAATCAGCGAAATCATTTCTTTGCTACTGGGCGTTTTAATCCCTACGATGGCAAAGATTGGAATCGGATATTTTGGGACTACGAAAAAGAAGAAGAGGATTTAGCTGAGTTTGCTGAAGTTCAGATGCATTACTCTCCTGAAGAAATCCGCAAAAATTATTTGGCACGCATTCAAGCTAGCTTTGAAGAACACAGAAATAAACTCAATTCTCCTAGCGGAATTCCTTTTAGTGAACGCTATCGCTATCAGCTTCAATCCCTCTGTTTAGATGCTAACTATGTGATTGATATTCATAGTTCCACAAATCAGGCGATCGATTATTTGTATTGTTTTCAGAGTCGTGAGGAAAGTGCCAAAGCTTTTCTCTTGGATCGCGGAATTTTAATGAATGAATATGACGGTGATGCCTTTGACGAAGCCTTTATGAAGCCGTGGTTGGCATTGGAGAAGCAATTAGCCGCCTTTGGTAAAGCGATTCAGTTTGATGTCGAGTCTTGGACACTCGAACTGGGTTCGGGGATGGAAATGAATCCCGACTCGGTAAAAAAAGGAGTTCTGGGGATCAAAAATTATCTGGCACAAAAAAAATTACTCAATTGTCCCGATTTGCCCTTAGAGAAGACAACCTCGCAATCGGTGAAATTTACCATAAAAAGTCAAATTAAGCAGTACTATGCTCCAGCCGGGGGGATGATTCAATCACGAGTTCCGTTGGGCAGTCAAATTCAATCCGAGCAGCCTTTGTATCAATTACTGAGTTTTAATCGAGAAGGGGATTTACCTCAAATAATTGACGTTCAGGCTGAATCCGATGGTTGGGTGTTTAGTGTTGCTAAGAATTATGCCGTCAATGAAGGCGAGTATGTTTTATCAATTATGTAGACAAATAAAGATAGATGCTGTTATTGATTTATTGGCAGGTATGGCGGGTTTTGTTTTTCCGTTATCGGTGGTGAGGGCGGGTTTTGTTTTTCCGTTATCGGTGGTGAGGGCGGGTTTTGTTTTTCCGTTATCGGTGGTGAGGGCGGGTTTTGTTTTTCCGTTATTGGTGGTGAGGGCGGGTTTTGTTTTTCCGTTATTGGTGAATATCTGAATTGAGTCCCTAAACCCGCCCCTACGATTGTCCCTAAACCTGCCCCTACGATTGTGCCTAAACCCGCCCCTACAATTGTGCCTAAACCCGCCCCTACAATTGTGCCTAAACCCGCCCCTACGATTGTGCCTAAACCCGCCCCTACAGTTAAACAGATGTGCCATATTCGTCTCTACGGTTATGGCTAGAATTGTATTAAAGCTTCTGTCGCTCGAATTATAAATATGGAAGACAGCAACAATTTCACCTTAATTCCCGACGCAGACGCCGTGATGATTCCTCAAGCCCCAGAGGGATTTAAATCTGGCTTTGTCGGTATCATTGGACGCCCGAATGTGGGCAAATCGACGTTAATGAATGAATTGGTGGGGCAGAAAATTGCCATCACCTCCCCCGTCGCCCAAACCACTCGCAACCGCTTACAGGGGATTCTCACAACAGACAATGCTCAACTGATTTTTGTGGATACGCCAGGAATTCACAAGCCCCATCATCAATTGGGGAAAGTGTTGGTGCAAAATGCTAGGATTGCTATTGAAGCGGTGGATGTAGTGCTGTTTGTCGTGGATGGAGCGACACCAGCAGGAGGAGGCGATCGCTACATTAGTAATCTACTCACCCAAACCTCAACACCTGTCATTCTAGGCATTAACAAATCGGATTTACAATCTCCCGGTAAAGGCTTAGATGAAGGGTATCATCAACTGGCAGATCCCCACAATTGGCAGGTGACAAAATTTTCTGCCCTGACGGGTGACGGGTTGGCAACCTTGCAGGAACAGTTAATTGATCGGCTAGAATCAGGTCCCTATTATTATCCGCCGAACTTAGTCACCGATCAACCCGAACGTTTTATTATGGGAGAATTAATTCGAGAGCAAATTCTGCTATTGACTCGCCAAGAAGTTCCCCATTCCGTCGCGATTACCATTGATGCTGTTGAGGAAGAACCTAAAATTACCCGCATCCTCGCCACGATTCACGTTGAACGGGATTCGCAAAAAGGAATTTTAATTGGCAAAAAGGGCAGTATGCTGAAAAGCATTGGTTCGGCGGCGCGTCAGCAAATTCAAAAGTTAATTGCCGGTCAAGTTTATCTAGAATTATTTGTGAAAGTGCAACCTAAGTGGCGACAATCTCGTCTGAGATTAGCAGAGTTGGGGTATCGGTTGGAGGAATAGTTATTTGTCAGAAAACAGGGAACAGGTAGAGTAGAGACGTTGCATGCAACGTCTCTACAACTTCTGCATCTCTCCTATATTCCTCATCTGTACCTTTTTCTTCTGGAAACGGTTTTCAGACATGTTCCTGAGACTTAGGCTAAAATCTATATCATAAAGATAAATATACGTCAAGCTCAGAGCAGTAGATTTACCGTTCTGAAGCGGGGCAAGTTTTTCTAACTTTTATAGATTCAGGGTGAGGCTGGCAGGGTTTGAGACTTGGCATTCTACAACAGTAATTTAAGGAAGGCGATCGCAATGAAATTCACAATTGTTATACTGACTACAATTCTCACCACAATCGGCATAACGAGTGGAGCAATGGTTCAAGCCGGAACTCCCACTCAAGAATTTTTCGAGCAGGGATGGGATCAATTAGAGCGAGAAATTCGCATTCTCCAGCAAGACAATCCGGAAGCGGAGGAAAGCCTGCAACAGGAATCTGAAACGGAGCCGCTACTGGATGTGAATCCAACGGCTGATAGTGAAACCCGTTTAGAGATTGAGGGTATTGAGCCACCGAATTCTCAGCCTGATCCGGTAGATGATTCGCCTGTTAACTAGAGTACCGCATTTCGGTAATACTTTTTTTATGCTTAAACCGATAGTGGGCGCACGTCTGTGCGCCCCTACGGTGTCTATGCTTTCGCCAATGTTTAATCATTATGAGCATGTTCAAACTGATATACATAGAACAGCCGACTAAACTTCTTCAGCAGATATCCAGCCGTTGCTAATAAAATTGCGCCCCCTAATGCCCACCAGAATCCGGCCGGAGGGATAACCGTGAGTAAGGATGTCGCTGGTTTGACAGTCCCTAGCGCCGCCTGCACCGCCAAAGTCCGTGCATCCACCATGATGCCCAAACCAAAACACACCACCGCCGCGACGTAAGCTAAAACTGTCAGCCGATTAATCTTTTTCAGCGCATCCTGACAACTCTTGCACTGTTGCGTGTGCGTTGTCCACACATCAAAAAGCTTCTGCTTATCGCGTTCAGCTTCTGGCAAGTTGGGATTACATCCGGAGTCCCAGGGAATACCGCCGTCGGCTCGTTTCTCCAACCAGTGGCGAAAGGTAATCACCATCTTGTCTTGGGGATTAGGCGTATATACTTTATCCAACCATTTACCCTGACGCCGTTTGGCGAGAATCTTTTCTTCATAATGAAGAAATACCATATCTTGGTGCAAGAACAAAGACGCTAATATATGTCCCAACCAGGCTGGCATGGGTAGGGCAAAGAATCCCAAACCAGGTGGATTTTTTCCCGCCTGATTCTTCACCAACACTTGGCATCCAATATGACGACACCAGCCGGGACGGGTTGGGGTTGCATATAAAACCAGAATCAGCTTTCCGCCATCCTTGAATGTGGAAACAATTCGCATGTGACAAGGCGGTTGAAAGTCATGTACGGCTTGCTCAACAGTGGAAGAAAGGGGTGTGATTTCAAAGGCGAATCCTTCCTGGGTAGACAGCTTCCTCAAGCGAGGCATATCGTAATATTTGGCATCTTTATATCGACTACCCATAATTCCATGATGAGATACTGGAACATGGGCAGGATCTGAGACATTTTCCATAAAAAAGTCCCAGCCATAGGAAAGGTCGCGAATATTCCAAAACAACTTGACCACCCTATCGGAATTTTCTTCAAGTTCGGGAACGATGCGCGGTGATCGTAATTGACTTTCCATCTGAGCTTGGGAACCTGATTCAGACCAAACCCACACTAAACCTTGACACTCTTGGGTGGGATAGGCAATGGCACAGGATTTGGGGTTAGAACAATGCTTTGCCTCAGTCTGCGGATCAAGAGACTGGGGGATACTGACACAGTTTCCCGAAGCATCAAAACGCCAAGCGTGATAGGCACACATCAGTGTACCATCTGACTCCACACGACCCTCAGAAAGGGGAGCGAGTCGATGGGGACAAGCATCCTCAAAGCAGCGCCATTGTCCAGAACCATCCCGCCACAAGACCAGATCTTTTCCAAGTAACTGTATAGGATGGGGGCGAGAGGGGTCGAGGAACTCAACAACAGCCATAGGATACCACTGCTTTGTCCATTGGAATTGTTCTGAGTCTTCCTCTAGAAGTGGGTTAATGGCGTCACGCTGATTCTCTGGTAGACGAGTTTGGGTCATCGCAGGTACTCCTGGGTGCGATCGGGCTTTATAAATTTTAATGTAAACCCTGAGTTGAGGTAGCTTCAGTTTAAATCGGGCGCAAGCCTTGCGCCCCTACAAGTCGCTACCTGTTGGATGCGAATGCGATCGCAGTTTTGTTACAAGGTAATTCACAAAGAATTTGCGAAAGTATCCATATTAGCGGTTATTAGCTTTTCGCGATCGCGGCTAACTTAATTGCTTTTATTGATTAAGATTTGAGGAAAAATTAAGATAAATAACTTGGCTATAAATCGAAAACCCTGTAGGGGCGACCCGCTTGCATTAATTAACAACTCCACTCCACTTAATTTACTCGGGTCGCCCTTTACGAGTTACACAGACAGATCCCCGACTTCTTAAAGAAGTCGGGGATCTTGCTTGAGGCTGTACCTCATCAACCAGCAAATCTGCTGTATGTCAGCAAAAACTGTCAAAAAAGTAGAGGCACGGCAATGCCGTACCCCTACCTAAACATTGAAGCCAGAAGCGCTAACGCATCGGTGGCTGAACCTCTAACCCCACGCGATCGCGTCCGCCAATTTCTGGGGCTACCATCGATACTATGGGCGGATTCTCTGCCGCTAACGTCGGTACCGAACCGCGCAACCGGGCGGTTAACTGCTGTGTTGTCGAGTCATACATCTGCGTGACTAGCTTGGGATACAAGCCAATACCAATAATCGGCACCAGCAAACATGCAATAATAAACACCTCACGCGGTTCCGCATCCTGTAAAACCTCGTGTTCCACCAGTTCCTTATTTTCAGAACCATAGAAGATTTCCCGCAGATTGGACAGCAGATAAATCGGCGTCAGAATCACCCCAACGGCTGCCAAAAAGACGACAATCACCTTAAAGGTGGAATTGTAGGCATCCGAAGTGGCAAATCCGACAAACACCATTAACTCTGCCACAAACCCACTCATCCCCGGTAATGCCAGAGACGCCATAGAACAAGTCGTCCACATGGCAAAAATCTTCCGCATCTTTTGACCGACACCCCCCATTTCATCCAACATCAGGGTATGGGTTCGGTCATACGTTGCCCCAACTAAGAAGAACAGACTCGCCCCAATTAAGCCGTGGGACACCATTTGCAAAACCGCCCCACTCAAACCCAAGTCGGTAAATGAGCCAATCCCGATTAAAACAAAGCCCATGTGGGAAATCGAGGAATAGGCAATCTTGCGCTTCAGATTCCTTTGGGCAAAAGAGGTTAATGCCGCATACACGATATTCACCACCCCCAAAATCACCAACACCGGGGCAAAATAGGCATGGGCATCGGGTAACATCCCGGCATTCATGCGAATTAGGGCATATCCGCCCATCTTCAGCAGAATCCCCGCCAGCAACATGTGGACTGGGGCGGTGGCTTCGCCGTGGGCATCGGGTAACCAGGTATGTAAGGGGAAAATCGGTAACTTGACCCCGTAGGAAATCAGAAACGCCGCATACAGCAACAGTTCCAGATTTAGGGCATAATCCTTTAAAGCGAGCGATCGCATATCAAAGGTGACAGTATCCCCATAGAATGCCATCGCCAACGCCGCGATCAAAATAAACAGCGAACCCCCTGCCGTATACAGAATAAACTTCGTCGCCGCATACAGCCGCTTCTTACCACCCCAAATCGAAAGCAGCAAATAAACCGGAATTAACTCCAGTTCCCACGCCAGGAAAAACAACAGCATATCCTGAACGGCAAATACGGCAATTTGACCGCCGTACATTGCCAGCATCAGGAAGTAAAACAGCTTCGGCTTTAGGGTTACGGGCCAAGCCGCCAGGATTGCCAACGTCGTCATAAACCCCGTCAGCAGTACCAACGGCATCGATAAGCCATCCACCCCCACCGACCAATTCAAGTCCAGCGTGGGTACCCAAGCATATTTTTCAACCAGTTGCAGTCCTGGATTGGCAAAGTCATAGTTGATGACAAAGGCACAAACGATCAAGGTAAAATCAATTAGCCCAACAATCAGGGCATACCAGCGTTCCCATACGCCATTCTTATCCGGCAATAAGGGAATACCCAGAGAAGCGACGATGGGAAACAGAATAATTACGGTTAACCAAGGAAAATCAGTCATTAGTTCATGGTTCATAGTTCATGGTTCATGGTTCATAGTTCATGGTTCATGGTTCATGGTTAGAACTCACGCACCAGGTTCCCTCGAACAAAGTGAAGGGTCTAGTCTGGGCGGGTTTAGTCACATCTAAGGTGAGGTAAGAAACGATAGTATAGTAGTCAAACCCGCCCCTACCAAATTATCAAGACAACCCAGAAACAATCACAAAACCGAGAACTGCCCCAAAAACAATTAGCGCATAGAATTGGGCGCGACCGTTTTCGAGATATTTCAGTCCTTCACCACTAATCAGGGCAACTAAACCGGTTAAATTAACCGCACCATCCACCACACGGTAGTCTACTTCCATCACTTGGCGGGCTAGGCGGCGACTTCCCTGGACGAACAGCCGATTATAGATATCATCGAAATACCACTTGTTGAGGGAAAACTTGTAAAGCGATGTAAAGTTTTTCGCGATCGCACTTGGATCAATTTGACCCATCCGGTACATCAGCGACGCCACGGTAATGCCAATCAGGGCAATCCCCACCGAGGAACCCGCCATCACCAGAAACTCACTCCAGTTAAACGCCGCTTCATGACTCACTACTTCCGCCACAGTTTCTCCGGGGGCGTGGATGAATTCCTCAAAGTAGTTGTCAAAGGGCATCCCTACCAAACCAACCAACGTTGAGGGAACAGCCAGTAGCAGTAAGGGTAAGGTCATAGTTAAGGGTGATTCATGGGGAGACTCACTATGCCCATGGTCATGATCATGATCCTCAGCCTCTAATTCCCGCCTATCCATGGCACCGGGTCCAAATGCGGGTGCAGGTTCAGCCACAGCCCCTTTAATTTGTTCCTTAATACTGGTGATATTCCCCCGGAAATCGCCCTCAAAGGTCATGAAATACATGCGGAACATATAGAAAGCAGTCAGTCCAGCCGTTAGCCAACCGACAACCCACAATCCTGGAGACGCGGCAAAGGCATTGCCTAAGATTTCATCCTTTGACCAGAACCCAGCAAAAGGAGGAATCCCACAAATTGCCAGGGTGCCAATTAAAAAGGTTAGCGAGGTAATCGGCATATACTTCCGTAATCCCCCCATCAACCGCATATCCTGGGCTAAATCCGGATCATGACCGACCACGGCTTCCATGCCATGAATCACGGAACCGGAACAGAGGAAGAGCATGGCTTTAAAATAAGCGTGGGTCATCAGGTGGAATAGTCCCGCACTGTATGCCCCAATCCCCATTGCCATGACCATGTAGCCCAACTGGGAAATCGTGGAATAGGCAAGACCCTTTTTGATATCATTTTGGGTCAGGGCGATGGTTGCCCCTAAAAAGGCGGTAAATCCTCCCGTCCAGGCAATGACTGTCATCGCTAGGGGGATATTTTCAAACACGGGATACATCCGGGCGATTAGAAATACCCCAGCCGCCACCATTGTCGCGGCGTGAATCAATGCCGAAATTGGCGTAGGACCTTCCATCGCGTCAGGAAGCCAAACGTGCAAGGGAAATTGAGCAGATTTGGCGACGGGTCCTAAAAAGACTAATACGGCAAACAGGGCGGCGAGTCCGCTGCTAATATAACCGGATTCGACAAAAGCCTCTAAGTGGGCGCCCATGACATCAAACTCGAAGCTACCCGTTGCCCAGTACAGCCCCAGGATACCCAAAAGGAGACCAAAGTCCCCCACCCGGTTAACCACAAAGGCTTTTTGACAAGCATCAGCGGCAGCTTTGCGATCGTACCAGAATCCGATGAGTAGGTACGAACACATGCCCACCAGTTCCCAGAAAATATAAACCTGTATCAGGTTGGGACTAATCACCAGACCCAACATTGAGGAACTAAACAGGCTCAAATAGGCATAGAAGCGCACATAACCGGAGTCGTGTGCCATGTAGCCGTCGGTATACACCATAACCAGAAAGGCGACGGTCGTAACGACTACTAGCATCAACGCCGTTAAGTTGTCGATGGTGTACCCCATCATCAGATGAAAATTCCCCGCTGCCACCCATTCCAGGGTACGGGTAAACGGTTCATGTCCGTGAAATTGACTCCAGAAGATGGCAAACGACAGCACCATCGCCGCCCCCAGCAGGGAGACGACGAACACGGACGATAACTGTCGTAGCTGATTCGTGGTTTTGTTGAATGAGATAAGCCCTAAGCCGACTAGCATTGCCCCTGCCAAGGGCAAGACCGGGATCAACCAGGCATATTGATAAAGCGGTTCCATGGAAGACAGCTTACTTTAGATTTCTTTACTATTTTGACAAACTGTAAACAAGTGTGACATTTGATATCCTACCCGACTTCCTGACTTAACGGGAGATGAGGAAGATTGGGGAGATTGGGGAGATGAAGAGGATAAGTGGAGTAAACTACCCCACCTGATTAGCTGCGCCTAAAAGACCGACTAATACAGATGGGGTTTTTGGTAGCCCTGGTTCTATTGCACAAGACAATAGTTCCGAGCCTCTAGTGCAGTGCCCTTGGAAATACTTGAGCAGCTTCGTAGATACTATGAAGCAGGGGAAGCAGGGGAAGCAGGGGAAGATATTAGCTGTTCAGTTATTTCTGCCTTCTTACACGAGGCTGGTTTACAGAACAGCCCCAAAGTTCAATCTACTGTGTCAGGTTTTTTCACCTATCAAGGCTTGAGTCTAAGTTGCAAGCAGCGGCGTGAGAAAACAGTATACCTTGCCCATGTTTGACAACCTCACCAATACCACACAATACACCTCCTTCACAGCCTTGAGAAAAATGATATTGCGAAAGAAATTTGCCTTGCATTTCTGTTATCGCTGCAGGAAGATGTCCCGGTGGTGCCGAGAGATCGAAGGTTACAAATTGATTAGTTTGGAGCCATGAGCCATTTGATCGCCATCCCACCTGCTCACCAAAGCGATCATAGGTTGTCCAAGTGGGTGCATCATGACTTTCAAGACTTTCCCAAATATTTTTTTGTACACTGAAGCCAAACTGCCCATTGCTGTATTTAAGCCAAAGTGCATCAATGATTTTTAAATCTTCACAGGGAACTTGTTCAATGTCAAGTCGGCTGTCCCTACCTAGATTTGTCACTTGCATCCCAGCAACAGCTACCATGACATCAAAGGTCAAGTTGTCAGCCTGTTGCCACTGTTGATCTGCCAATAAGTCACGCAGGGTTGTATAGTTGGTTGATGTGGTTTGGGAAACAAGCGGCGGGTCATCTGTTAATAAGGGGGGTAAATTAAGACTTAAATTCATGGATGGAGCCCGATCTAAAAAGGTTTTTAAGGGAATTCCCAAGTTAAAACCTGGTTTAGTGGCACTGGGTTCTTCCTGAGAATCGCTCTCAACGTGACCATGAATTCCGACTAATTGTCCCTGTTCATTTAAGAGTGGACTACCGATCATACTCATCCGAGTTAGGTTGGTATAAATTAAGGCATAACCATTGTCTAATGGCTCCGGTAAACGACTAGAAATCTTACCATCAGTAATCTCAAAAATGCTTTGGGAGATGGCTCCTCCAGGTTGAGACCATCCGCCTACATAAACGACACTGCCTTGAGTAATCCGATCAGAGTCTCCGATTGCGGCTAACTTATAGGTGCGATCGCTAGTGAATTGGACTACAGCTAAATCGACTTGTGGCAGTTTTTGTAGAGTTCTGAATTCGAGGGGATGGACTTCGCCATCAGAGGTGGTAATATAAACTGGCTGATCAGGCGTGATCTCTTGGACGACTGATTGGGTGGTGAGAACGGAGTAGGTATTCCCTTCTTGGTTAATGATTACCCCTGAACCAATACCTCCAGAACTTTCGATTTGCACGGTAATCTCTTGAGCAATCTGGTTTATTTCAGAGAAGGGTAAAGCCGCCACGATTTGAGGCTGTATGCTGGCTACAACCGTTGTCATGCTGAGTAGAGTGGGGAAATAATTCATTTTAGTTACACTTAATCGGATGTAGAGAGATAGAGTGTTAGCCTAGTACAAGTGTAAATTGATAGGTTTTTGGAGCCAAGCTGCACTAAAGAGAATACTAGCGATCGCGGATTCTCGTTTTAGAGAGTTACTCATCCTCTTCAATGGTGATGGTCTCACATTGTTGAGTTGTATAAGTTTCCGTGCGATCCTGTACTTCGTATTGCTGACCTGTAAAAGGACGACCGTAATAACCATCCTCAAACCCACGAGCAAATTCACCTCCCGCCGTTCGAGGTTCAAAAGGTTCGTCTTTGCTAGCACTTTGTTGACCCTCCCGGTAGCCATCTCGGTAAGCACCTGGGTGAGCAGCCGCGTCTTGCACAACCCGAACTTCCTGGGTGGGACGACAAATCCTGACTTTCCGGGTTTCTGCTTGGGTCGCTGGACAGAACCCTAACCATGTCCCTGCTGTAGTGGTTGTAGCTAGAGTCACTAAGGTGATTTTGACTAGGATATTCATGGCTTTTATCCTTTTCGTATTACTTTGGGTAAGCTTCACTGCGTTCTATCTCTCATGGGGAACCAACTTATGCAGTTGACTCTCATCTTCAATCCAGATTCTCAATCACGGAGCGTTTACCCGATCGCACTATGCCTTAGTTAGGGCTTGCTACACTCGTTAGGAAAGTAGACAAGATTTGGGTTTCAAGCCATTTTTTCACCCAACAAGCCATTCTTTCACCCAACAAGTGCAAGGTTTTTACACAATCACCCTCTTGCCTCCTGGAATTTTCACCGACCTAAGTGCCGAATTTTCCCGCAACAGAGGGTTGACACGGCACTGTACTAAGTTTTGTAGATTGCAAATCTTAACTGTATAAGCTTTCTCCCCTCCTACCTCCTACCTGGTTGGTGAGCCTGTCGAACCACTGCCTCCTGCTTTTTTGCACTAGCTAGGCGGCTGATTGAGTTGCACTGGTAGTATGAGTTAAACCTCCGCCAATAGAGGCGGAAAACTGCGATTGATTGTTCCCGATCAGATTTTGAATCGCCAAGCGCAAGTCATCTCGTCCTTGAAAGCCTTCTAATCGCTCCACTAACTGACCGTTTTCAAATAAGAGCAAGGTGGGTAAAGATTTGAGTTGATAGGTACTGGCAAGCCTGAGACTATTATCCGCATTCACCCGCACCACTTCAATCCGATCGCTCCATTCCTGCTGTACGTCCTCCAAGATTGGCTGGATTAGGCGACACAGCCCACACCAAGGTGCCCAAAAATCAACCAGAACCATCTTGGAGTTTTCTAAAACGTATTGCTTAAACGTCTGCTCGTTCACCGACAACACCATGATCCCTCGAATTCTATTGAATTTTTACTCGCTTCCTTGGGATCATGCTACATCGAATTGGGATTATTTGAACAACAAATCCGCTAATTTTACCAATTTATTTGGGCAGTTGCTCGCATAAGTAGGGGATGCGCCCACCACAACAAGCCGACAAAGCCAATTACCCCAAGATAGGCGGGACGGATAAATTCTTCCCATTTCAGGGTTTGGCGTCCCTGAATTAGCGCTAGGAAAGGAAAAACCGAGGTACGCTCTTTGACAGACTCAAAGGCGTCGCCATAGCGATTGGAAAGCCGTTGATCCCCATGCCAAACGCCAAAACAATGGTGCAAAATTAATCCTACCGAGGTGAGTAGAGTGAAGCTAGTGCCAATCCAGAGGGTGTGAGCAATACACCAGATCACCTGTCCCACCATTTGCGGATGTCGGGTAATCCGAATGATTCCGGTTTCGTAGAGATGAACTTGGGGTTTCTGGATGGCGGCGATTTCTAACAGATTGAATGTGGCGGGGTAGAGAAACAAAAAAGAAACCGCTGAAAGCCACCAGACTAAGGGTTTGATCCCCGGAATTCCCTGCACCCGCCACAATTGAATCCCATCATAGCGGTGGTTGAAAAAGTAAATAATTAATACAACAGCAAGAGATAGGCTAACCAGAGCAAATAAAATTCGATAGAACCTCGCGCCAATCCGTTGTTCAGCCCAAGGTCGCAGTGCAGCTAGACCACTATGCGCGATCGCAAATCCCAAAAGTAGTCCAGCCATTACCCAATGACTGAATGTCACGTTAGTCCAGACCCCCATATATCCTGATGTTGATTCGTTGCCCAATTCATCCTAGCAAGAATACTCAAGGACTTGATCCCGTGTTGTGTTACTGTCGATTTCAGGCACAGGTTTACACGTTCGTTGTTGGCAATTCCTACTATCGTTGAGGTTAAATCCCATCTTCAACCCCCCTGGGATTGCCTGTTATTGCTCCTTTTTTGATGGTTTAGCTCCTATGTCTGACCTTCCTTTCACTCTCGATCAACTCCGGATTCTCAAAGCAATCGCTTCTGAGGGGAGTTTTAAACGTGCGGCGGATAGTTTGTACGTTTCCCAACCGGCTGTGAGTTTACAAGTGCAAAACTTGGAACGACAGCTTGATGTCCCCTTATTTGACCGAGGCGGGCGTCGCGCTCAATTGACAGAAGCCGGACACTTACTCCTAAGCTACGGTGAAAAAATTCTCACCCTTTGTCAGGAAACCTGTCGGGCGATTGAGGATTTACAGAATCTCCAGGGTGGGACGCTGATTGTGGGCGCCTCTCAAACCACGGGAACCTATCTCTTACCTCGAATGATTGGCTTGTTTCGACAGCAGTATCCGGATGTGTCGGTACAATTACAAGTCCACTCAACGCGCCGTACTTCTTGGTCTGTGTCCAATGGACAGGTTGATTTAGCCATCATTGGCGGTGAAGTCCCCACGGAACTTCAAGAAACTTTACATATTATGCCCTACTCGGAAGACGAGTTGGCGTTCATTTTACCCGCCTTCCACCCCCTGGCAAAGGTGGGAACCGTGCATAAGGAGGATTTGTATAAGTTACAATTTATTGCACTCGACTCCCAATCCACGATTCGTAAGGTAATCGACCAGGTTCTCACGCGCTGTGATATTGATACCCGACGCCTGAAGATTGAGATGGAACTCAACTCAATTGAGGCAATTAAAAACGCCGTGCAATCGGGATTGGGTGCAGCGTTTGTATCTATTTCAGCCATCGAAAAAGAATTGCAAATGGGTGTCTTACACCGAGCAACAATAGAAGGCGTCGTGGTGAAGCGAACGCTGTCTTTAATCGTCAATCCCCATCGCTACCGTTCCAAAGCCGCCGAAGCCTTCAGCCGGGAAATTTTGCCCCAGTTTGCGCCTCCAGGATGGGAAGAAAAACCACCGTCCTCGCCGCCAATAACTGCTCCTAAATTGAATTCGGCATCGTCTCAACCTGCATCGTCTCAACCGACAGGTTAAGGAAGATTGCTCGAAAGGTTTTCGGTTGAAATTGCCTGAGTGTATAGGTGTGAGAGTGTAGGAGCAAGATTAAGCTACCTGTAGGGGTACGATATGTCGTGCCTCTACTCGGGAATGAATTGTCTGTGGGGTATTCCGGAGGCTTGGATTAAAACAAATCCCGCAGGGGGTGGCGTTTTATGCTACCCTGCTAGAGCAGAAATCAAAAAAGCACTAACGAGAGCGATCGCCAATGTGCCAGCATTATTGTCTGTCATAAGCCGCCCTGTCCAATCACCCCGTATTATATAGGATTACCGTGTACTCTATAAAATCGCCAACATGGAGCTTGATATTCAGTCGGGATAATCACTTAAAGTTGAGAGAAAAACACACATTTTTAGCTAGAAGCGGTAGTCTATCTAGGAAAAGGTGAGAGGAGTAAGGTTGTGGAAGTTGTCAAAGAGTACGTTCAGCGGTGGTACGAAAGTGGATTAGCGCCCGACGAATATGTTTGCCATCAAAAGCAGGGGAATTTAGTCGAGATAGAATCAGTCGCCACAGGACAGCGTCAGACGGTTCTCACGTTCTGTACGAATGATGTCTTGGGTCTGGTTCAGAACGAGGCGGTTCGCCAAGCAGCGGTTGATGCTATTTTTCAATACGGTACGTCTAACAGTTCAACCTCAGTCCTGAGTGGTCGCATCGATTTGCATCGGCAGCTCGAGCAAGAGATTTCGGAGTTTAAGCACCTACCCCATACCCAACTCTTTTTGAATGCGTGGATGGCAATGCAAGCCCTAATGGATGCGTTCTGCCATTTGGCTATTCCCGTTCCTGGCTTTCAGCATACCCGTGAGACATTAATTTTGACTGATGTCCTCAACCATGGCTGTATTCTCTCAGCCGTCGTCAACGCGGGAACTCGTTCTGGAAAGTTATTTGGTCATAGTCCGCGTGTGCGGGTGAGAGCCTATCGCCACTGTGATGTAGAGGACTTATCGCGGAAACTGCGTCGCTATGCTCGTCCCCAAGATCGAATTATGGTGATTTCTGATGCAGTGTTCTCAATGGATGGGGATATTGCCCCCCTCCCCGATATGATCGAGGTGCTGCGACATTACGAAGGCAGTGTCTTGGTGATGGATGAAGCTCATGCCAGTGGGGCGATTGGGGCGACAGGTGGCGGCATCTACGAGCATTTTGGCATCCTACCCCAATACACCATGGAGCAAGGTGTTGTGCCGCTGATTATGACCACATTTTCCAAGTTTGCCGCATCAGCCGGGGCGGCAATTAGCAGTCCTCTGGCAGAATTGATTCCCTTATTAAATGTTTCTCCCACGTCTATCGGCACCGTTTCCTTGTCGCCACCTCTAGCAGCCGCCGCCTTAGAGAGCATTCGTCAGGTGCGCCGTCATCCCGACATGGTGAAAAAGCTTCAGGCAAATACTCGCTACTTGCGATCGCGCTTAGTCGAAGCCGGATTTGATGCCATTGGTGAAACGAACGTTATCCCGGTTATTTTACCCTCAGAAATTAATCCGAAATTGTTTGGTCAGTACATGTTAGAGAATCATGGCATTTGGGTATCACCCATTTGGTTTATTGCCAAACCCCGTATCCGAATGACGGCAAATGCTCTGCATACTAAGGAGGAAATGGATAAATTAGTCGCCGCCATGGTAGCAACACGAGATTTTTTATATAAACCCATGATCAGCGCCTAACTCGTCTTGGGTTATTGGTTATTTGACGAATGACAAATGACAAAATTCGCACTGTAGCCACTCCAGCCGACCAGGACTTGTTTCTGGATGTACCGGCACGAGTCTATGGGAATAACCCCAATTGGGTGCCACCCCTGCGTAGCGATGTAGCGAAGCAATTTGCCCCCGATAATCCCTTTTTTGGCTACGGCAAATTACAGCAATTTATTGCCCTCGACTCGTCCCACCCTTCCCAAGCGGTGGGGCGAATTGTGGCGGCGGTGAATCAACGGTTAATTGAACGAGAGGGGAAAACGGTTGGTTTATTTGGATTTTTTGAGTGTGTCCCAGATTTCGCGATCGCGAAATCTCTCCTGAATGCGGCTTGTCAGTGGTTACGGGAACAAGGGATGACTGTGGCGCGGGGACCGATTGATTTATCAACTCACAATAATTGTTTATTTTTGGTCGATGGTTTTAATACACCTCCCATGGTGATGATGCCCTATAACCCTCCCTACTATCCTGAATTTCTGGAAAAAGATGGCTGGCAGAAAGCCAAGGATACTTATGCTTATGATTTTCCTTTAGATAAGCCCTTATCGGATAAATTCAAGAAAGCCTATCAGATTGCCTGTAAATCGGGTATCACGTTTCGTCCGATTAGAACTAAAGGGGAAGGATTTGAACAAGATTGTATCAGTCTTTATCACCTTTTTAACCGTGCCTTTGCCAATAATTGGAGTTCTGCACCGAGAACGGAGGCGGAATTTCTAGAAGAAGCCAAGTCATTACAGACGTTAGTTGATCCAGATGTTTTTCCTATTGCCGAAGACAAGGGTGAAATGATCGGCTTTTTTATGGGATTACCGGACTATAATATTCCCCTAAAACACGTTAACGGGAAACTCAACTGGCTGGGAATTATTAAGTTTCTCTGGTATCGTCGCCAGATTGACCAAGGACGGGTGATTGCGATTGCTTCATTGCCAGAATATCGCCGCAAAATGGTGCCGCTGGCGTTAATTTATTTGGGAATGCAAGGGGGAATTAAGAAGGGCAAGCCCTATAAGCGGGCAGAATTGGGTTGGGTTTGGGAAGATAATTTTCCGTCTCGTAAGTTGATCGAAGCATCGGGGGGAACAATTTATAAAACGTATCGAATTTATGAAAAAACATTGTAGACTTAAGCTTTTTGAGTAGGGTGGGCAATGCCCACCCTAAACATATCCGACTTCTACTCCTACTCTTTCGGATAAGGCTACTCTATTCCGACTTTGAATTATTGACAGACTTCTAAGAGTTCAACTTGGAAAGGGAGTTTTTTACTATCCTCTATCGCCATTTTTCGTTCCCAGCTTGTTCGCTGAGGAATCCACTTGAAACCCTCTTTTTTGGCTTGTTCTTTTTCGTGATAGGTGACAAGAGCTTTAAAGACAGCTTTAGGTCTCAATGCTTCCGCAAACATAGCTGGCAAATTTTCCATACGATCAAAAAGGGCGGCGATAAGTTGACAGTCTGTTAGTGCCCGGTGAGTTCCATAAATCCCAATATCGTGCGTTGCTGCCAATTCGAGCAGAGATTGACCAGGGCGAATTTGTCGGGGCCAGTTAAAGTCGTTGCATGTACATACCCAAGGCAGTGGTTTACCCTGATTGTTTACTAAAGTAGGTATCATGCTCTCAAACGTTGACCTATGCAGAATTGATTGAAGCCGACTTTAGCAATAGTTATCTCATAAAGGCAGAACTTAATTGGGCAAATCTAAGTGAGGCAGTTTTAAAATCAGCAGACTTAAATAATGCCAAAATGGTTAGGGCAAACTTAAGAAAAGCGGACTTGACAAATGCCACACTAACGAAAGCAGATCTCAGTTGGGCAGATCTCCGTGAAGTTAAGCTGATTGATGCAAATCTCACTGGTGCTTTATTAGAAGCCACCTGCCTCATTGATGCTGACCTAAGTCGAGCCAACCTTAATAAGGCTAACTTGAGCAAAACAAATCTTAGCCATGCTAACCTCAGCTATGCCAACCTTAGCCATGCCAACCTTAGCCATGCCCATCTCAAAACAGCTAACTTAACTAGCGCTAATCTAAGTGGAGCAAATTTGAGCAATACCGATCTGAGTTATATGAACTTAAGTGGTATCAATTTAAGTGGTGCAGATTTGAGACAGGTTAATCTCAGCTATGCTGTTCTCAAAGATGCTAACCTGAGTTCTGTTAAATTAGATGATACTTCTCTTCAATATGCTGATTTGATGGGCGCTGACTTAACTGATGTGCAATTTATTAGTAATACGAGTGGTGTTGAGGAGAGAAAGGCAGATGTAAGGGGAGCAATAATGCCTGATGGTACAGTTTGTGAAGATGGTATCGTTTACAATGATTCTGACTATGTGTTCTAGATTCGCCCACACAATAAACGAGGTGGGATTTCCTGAAAAAATAGCTTATGCTTTCCCCGAATTGCGCTGCACGTTTGGCGGACGCTCTATTGTGCCAGATGTTGCAGTATTTCAATGGGAGAGAATTCCCTTCGATGCTGATGGAGAAGTGGCAAACGTATTTGAATGTTCCCCAGATTGGACAATTGAAATCCTCTCACCAGACCAGTCACAAACAAAGGTAACAGATAATATTTTATTCTGTCTCAGACATCAAACCAGATTGGGGTGGTTGATTGACCCCGATGAGAAAGCCGTAATCTGTTTTTATCCCAATCAATTACCAGAAATTATGCGACAACCAGAGGATAGGCTACCTGTGCCAGATTTCCTCAATCTACAGCTAACTATTGAACAGGTATTCTCCTGGCTGAAATTGGGACAGCGTTTGTAAATTACAGGTGTGCGATCGCGAAAATCCCTTTGCGCCAATTTCCACACTATTGTTAATTAATATACTACAAGCCTTGTGATTGGTGGGTTACGGCGGACACCAACTTAAATGGTGATTTTTTGAATTGAATTACCGCCTAACCCACCCTACCTGGTATTATATTTTATTGATCAATGCTCTAACTTCTAGTTCGATCAAGACGATAGTTACGCCCAGCTTAGGCAGGGACTACAATTGAATCAAGGTATCAAGGGCAGTTCACTATGACAACAGCAACACCAACGCCTCAATCCCAGAAAAGGGGCGCTGAACCAGTCGTTACCTTAAAAGGCGTTAGCTGGCAAACCTTTAAGACATTACTGGCGGAAATTGGTGAAGACCGAGCCTGTAGAATGGCTTATGACCAGGGAGTATTAGAAATTAGAATGCCACTGGAAGACCATGAAGAACCCAAACGACTGCTTGAAGACTTTGTGACAGCCATAGTCGATGAATTGGGTATCGAACTTAGAAGTCTAGGTTCATTGAGCTTGAAGCGCGACGATTTAACTCGTTTTATTGAGCCGGATAGCTGCTTCTATATCCAAAATGAATCACGAGTCAGAGGTAGACGAATCAATCTGGAAATTGACCCACCACCTGATTTAGCGATTGAGTCAGATTATACCAGTTCCTCTGTCGATAAACAATCCATTTATGCGGCGCTGGGTGTTCCGGAATTGTGGAGATATACTCGTCAAACTCTCCAGGTTTATCAATTAGTCGAGGGAGAATATGAACAGAGAGAACAAAGCATGACGTTTCCCTTTTTACCCGTAACCGAGATTCCTGGTTTTATTGAACAAAGTAATACCCAAGGACAGCGAACAGCGGTGCGGTTGTTTCGCCAACGAATTCGAGAACTTTTACAAAATCAATAGAAAATCTGCCCGGAGGAGATCCCGGAGTTCAAACTCCGGGCTAAGAGCTTAAACCCGTTGAAACGGGTTCAAAGGCTTCCCCAGTAAGCTATAGCTTACTTTAGCTTTCAGCCGGAAATTTATTTCCTGGCTACACGAGTCAGCAATATTCCTTTTAAGTCAGTACCATTCAACCTAAGTGTTAGTTAAAAGCCAGGAGGTGTGATGAAAGCCCTAGTCACCGGAGCCAACGGATTTACCGGTTCTCATTTAGTGAAAGCTTTAGAACAACGGGGGGATACCGTTATCGGTTTTGTCCGCAAGTCTAGCAACCTTCAGCGTCTCTCGGATTGCCAAGTCCAACTGGTTTACGGCGATATTAGCGATCGCGACGCCCTAAAAACAGCCATGACTGGGGTAGACTGGGTATTTCACACCGCCGCTTATGTGGAATTAGGACTCGTGGATGTCAGGGAAATGGAACGGGTGAATGTTGAGGGAACCCGTGCTGTTTTAGAGGTGGCTCAAGCCGTTGGTGTATCTAAACTCGTCTACTGTAGCACTATTGGCGTTTTTGGTGACACCAAAGGTCAAGTCGTCAATGAAACCTTCCAACGCCAACAAACCGACTTTTCTAGCGCTTATGACAGCACCAAATACCAAGCCCAAAAAATTGTAGACCAATTTGCCGCCCAAGGCTTACCCGTGGTGAGTATCCTCCCCTCTGGTATCTTTGGTGCAGATGACCCCCATTTTGGTCCTGTACTCAAGCAATTTCTCAAAGGCGGCTTAAAAGTGTGGGCGGGGGGCGATCGCATTACCGGAATTGTCCATGTCGATGACTTAGCCAACGCCATGATTCTGGCAGCCCAAAAAGGTCAACCTGGAGAAAAATATATCATTTCGGCGGGTGATCTTTCCACCCGTGACATGTTCACCCTTCTCAGTCAAGACACCGGAATTCCGGTTCCGGCGGAAGCCCCCAAACCCCTGGTGAGACTCGCTGGAAACCTCCTTGACCCCATCGGACGCCTGTTGAATTGGCAACCGCCCCTGAGTCGGGAACGGGTGCATTACGTCTATGATCGGTGCGTGCGTGTCGATGCAACCAAAGCGCGTCAAGACTTAGGCTGGAATCCGCGATCGGTATCCCAAACCCTCAGTGAGATTGTCAGGATCATGAAAACCCAATCCTAGATGGTTGACACTCACCCGGCTTAAAGCGCGGGTGATTCTTCCGTCGTAGGGATTCCTATGAATTTACCCTCAGAAAGCATCTTGACCCTTCGGCTTCGCTCAGGGTCAACCGTGTGTCCCACGGCTGCAAGTCCACGAATGCAGACTACTTGGGCGGCTGCAACATCTCGATCAGTTGTGTAGCCGCAGTGATGGCATGAATGGACGCGCTCAGATAGTAGCTTCTTACCCGTTTCTGTTAGACAGTTGGGGCATATCTGACTCGTTTTCTTGGCATCCACTTTTAAGAAAAATACCCCACGTTTAAAGCAGCACTGCTCTAGTATCTGGAGGAATTGACCCCAACCAGCATCCAGGCAGTGTTTACCTAACATTCCTTTGGCTAATGCTTTTAGGTTGAGTGATTCGGCGAATATCATACCCGCCCAATCACACAGATTATGTGCTAGCTTCCAGTGATAATTTTTCCTAATGTTGGCTATCCGTTCATGCAATCGGCTTACTTTGAAGAGTGCTTTTTGGCGGTTATTACTCCCTAACCGCTTTCTGGACACCCTTTGTTGCAGCAATTTAAGCTTGCGTTTCACAATTTTAGCTGTGCCACGCCACTACAACTACAAGCTAGGGAAAAACCCCCTACCCTGGATTTTGACGGGTTGACGAATCGGATAAGATATCAAGGCACAATTGAATGGCAACCGCTTGGGGAAACTCCGGTGAAACTCCGGGGCTGTGCGGCAACTGTCAAGGATGAAATGGTACGCTTTTTCCGGGTTTGTCGTCGGTGCTTCTACGCTGATGGCGCTAAAGCGCAACTACAAACCTCGCTGACCTTTCGCCTAAGCCAGAATACCTAGCTGTTGCTTGTCCACCCTATATTCCTGCCTCGCACGGGAAGGGAGTTTATTTTTAATGCCGACTGTAGACACGACTCATTTCAGCCCAGATTCACTTTCTTTGCCACCACTCCCCCTTAACCGCCCCCTGTTAATGATTGGTCACGGTAGCCGCGATATGCAGGGGCGTCAGGGGTTTCTGGATTTTGCCCACGCCTATCAAGGGTTAGACTCGTCTCGCCCGGTTGTTCCTTGTTTTCTGGAATTAACCACTCCCAGTATTCAGGAGGGTGTAGACCAATGTGTGGCACAAGGGTATACAGAATTCTCCGTGTTGCCGATTTTGCTGTTTGCGGCGCGACATAATAAATTTGATGTCACCAATGAGTTAGACCGCGCTAAAGCCAGACATCCGCAAATCCGATTCCATTATGGGCGTCACTTTGGTATTACTCCGGCAATTCTGGAGTTATGGCATCGGCGACTGGCTGACCTGGATCAACCATCAGAGAACAATTCAATGTCCTCAATTCCCAGAAGTGAAACGGTGCTGCTGGTCGTTGGTCGTGGTTCTAGTGATCCCGATGCCAATGGTGATGTTTACAAATTAGCGCGTCTGCTCTGGGAAGGCAGTGGCTACAAAACGGTTGAAATCTGCTTTATTGGGATTACTCATCCCCGTTTAGAGGAAGGCTTCCATCGCGCTCGACTCTTCCAGCCCAAGCGGATTATTGTTCTGCCTTACTTCCTGTTTACCGGGGTGCTGGTGAAAAAAATATTTGATATCACCGCGCAGCAGCAGGAGCAATATCCGGACATTTCTATGACCTGTTTACCCGAAATGGGTATTCAACCGGAATTACTGTCGGTATTGCGGGAACGAGAAATCGAGACGCAACTGGGACAGGTGCAGATGAATTGTGAGTTGTGTAAGTTCCGGTTAGCGGCAGTGGGGGATAATACGGGTCACACTCATGAGCATGATCACGGTCATCACCATGATCATCATCACCATAACCACAATCACTCGGAGTCTCCTCCTGATCCTTGCGCTGATCCCGAAGCTTACCATCAGCGCATTTGGCAAGTTCCTTAAATTGGTTGTCTTATGGCTTATGTCATTGGTTTTTGCTAATGATTCATGATCGGTCATGTTCTGACACCAACGGTTGAGGAAAGGGCGACCCGAGCCAATTGAGTGGATACAGTTGTTGATTTGTGGAGGCGGGTCGCCCCTACACAAGAATGACCGAGGTTTGTTTAATTGATCAGGAGCGCGATCGCCAGAAGGTATCTTAAGATTTATTACCCGTGTGGCAAGATCTCGTCATAAGCTAGGAACTGATCAGCACTGACCCATACCGAGTAATATGTCTGAAGAATTTAAAGTTGGCGATCGCGTTCGCCTAATTGCCCTACCCCGCTATGTTAAAACAGCCGAACCTATGCCGATGCTGCGACCTCCGGACGTGATTAGCATTGGTGAAGAAGGGGTGATCCTTGATCGGCGTCCCGGAGGATATTGGGGAGTTCGCTTTTCTAAGGGCGCTTTTTTACTAGATAGTCAATACCTTGAGACAGTAGAGAGTAATCAGCATTCTGATCCCAATCCGCCCTCGTCCTCTCCCGAATAATCGGCTCCGAGCCTTCTACCTTATGCCTTAGAGCCTTGTCCCTACCTAAACGGGAGACATTTACCTGAATTTAGTATGAGCTACAACAACCCGGATCAATACAATGGTGTCCGGTAAGTACTACTACACCAAACCAATGTCCAAAATTGCAGTAGCACTTTGCCGAATTGATTCCTGTACAGTTGAGAATAATAATAATTGGCAGTCTGAGCGTGAAGTGGGAGATAGATTTGTACAGCTTCCTAGAGTCTCTCGGCATTGCTAACCCTACTGGCAGTGGCTGGCTAGCAGTTATATTCACCTTCGGGTTAGCCTGGGGGGTAACGTGGTGTTTGATTCCAGCAGTGCGCTCATTTGCTCTGCAAGTGGGGTGGGCGGATCAACCAAATGCCCGACGACTCAATCAAGAACCCCTACCCAACGCGGGTGGATTGGCAATTTATGCGGGTGTCATGGCGGCGCTAGTCTTAGCGACTCTATTAAGACCCATTGTCATCGAAGGCGTCTTAGCCCAAGTGCTGACGATTTTGCTCGGTGGTTCAATCCTCGTCCTCGTCGGCTTTATCGATGACCAATTTGGTCTACCTGCGTATGTACGCCTGTTTAGTCAAACCCTTACCGCCCTCTTGCTGATTGCCAGCGATATCCGCATCGAAACGCCTTTTGGCACTCCCATTGACCCGATATTCTCCATTGTGTTGACCTGGTTGTGGGTGGTGGGAATTACCAATGCGATTAATTTAATGGATGGAATGGATGGTTTGGCGGGTGGGATCAGCTTCATTACCGCCATGAGTTTGTTGGCAGTTTCGGCGCAGTTTGAAACCAGAGCCGCCGCCACTTTACTTTTGGCAGCCTTAGGAGGTGCTGCACTGGGATTTTTGCGACACAATTTCTATCCCTCCCGAATCATTATGGGAGATGCGGGGGCTTACTTTTTTGGCTATGTGCTAGCCGCAACCAGTATTTTAGGCAACCTGAAAGTGACGACGGTATTTGCTCTAGTACCGCCCGCATTCTTTTTATTATTGCCTGTGCTAGATACGACTCAGGTATTTGTTCGGCGACTCATGGCGGGAAAAAACCCACTGAAAACTCCAGGCAAAGATCACTTACATCACCGCTTACTAGCTTGGGGTTTGTCCCAACGTCATGCTGCTTTGATCCTTTGGGGGGTGACTTTGGTATGTAACGGACTGGCGATGAAACTGCAAGGTATGACCTCAATGGTGATTATTGTTACAAGTGGTAGTATAATTATTCTTCTTGGTTTTACCCTTTGGCAAAGACTACAGGCAAAATGAAAAGGCTGGTACAAATTCCCAGAACCTCAAAAGTCAAACGCTAAACGCTATATTATAAGGGTGATTTTGGGTGCATTGGTATTAACTTAAGCTGAAAAGCAATAGTGTAAGGACGTATAGGCTACGTTTCTATAAGGTTGTCTGGCAAGTGCAGGGGGCGGAAAAATTACCCTTGTTGAGGAATTTATAGCTGTCGCCGTAAAGGTTAGGACAGATTGAATTACTGAAACAACCACGTACCAGTAATAACCTTCTGCCTTGGAGTCCTGGCGCGTCTCTTATACCGAATTTCTCTCTTAAGTTAGTGATATTTACAGGAGTCGGATGTTACTCTGAAATTTGAAATTTAGGAATCACCTGAAAATCTTAAGTTCATGTTTCCAGATTCATAATCCAGAATTGATCAAATATGACTGTATTAATCTTGTAACGGCAAGCCTATTCATTCAGTGTGATTCTAAGATAGCTTTTGCCGGGAAGCCATATACTCTGCTTAAGTATTTTTATTGGTTTTAACCGGAATGAATTAACGAACTACCTGGATGTAAATCTTGTTAACTGAGTTAAGAATTGTAAGAGTCCTCAATTCTTTGACGCCCAGTCTCAATCCTAAACTTTATTTTTGTCCGACTCCTTATGATATTTAAAATTTAAAAATTTAAGCTAAACTCTAGATCCAATTAATAACTCATAGGATTATAATCATGACTGGACTAAAATGCAATCAACCGGTTTTACTCAATAGTAAAACCATCAAAATTCTATTAATCGAAGATAATCGTGTAGAAGCTGAATTGATCCAAGAATTATTTTCAGGAGTAAACAATAATCAATTTGCCATGACTCATGCTCAACGATTGAGAGAGGGAATAAAAGATTTAATTGAGTTTAGATTCGATGTTATTTTATTAGATTTAAATCTTCCAGATAGCCAAGGATTAAATACTGTAATTCAAATCAAAGCAAAAGCGCCCACGACTCCGATTATTGTTTTAACCTCTCTCAACGATCAAAATATGGCAATTAAAGTGGTTCGTGAAGGCGCTCAAGATTATTTAATTAAGGGGCAATTTAATGGAGAAAACTTGATCCGTGCTATACGCTACGCCATTGAACGTGAACGCGATCGCGAGTCAATTCGACAGCAGGCTAAACGGGAGCGGATTTTAGAGCGTATGGTTGAGCAGATTCGACGCTCATTGGATCTCGAAGAAATTTTACACACCACTGTCACCCAAATCCGTCAATTCCTGAAAACTGATCGGGTTCTCATCTATCGCTATCAAGCAGATAAATCTCCTACTATGCTTTTAGTAGCGGCTGACTATAGCAATAGTTATCCGGAAATTCCGGCAATTCATGAACTTTTAAATTTGCCTCAGATATTGTCCTACAATGAACAGTTCATTCAAGTTGTTAACAATCAAAAAACGTCTAACCTAAAACCAAAATCGTTCAATTTGCACAAGCAATCTGTTTTAGCGATACCCATCTGTAACAGTGAGTCCGATCTAAAAAAACCTCAGTCTCCTGTTTGCCATCGATTATGGGGGATAATTATCGCTCATCATTGTACCCCTAATCGTCAATGGCACACTTGGGAAATTGATTGTCTAAACCAGTTAGTCAAACAGGTGTCTATTGCGATTCAACAGTCAGAACTTTATCAAAAAGTAAAGACAGATAACCAACACCTACAGAAACTGGTCAAAATAGACAGTTTAACCGGAATTGCCAATCGCCGCCGTTTCGATCAAGTCTTAGCCGAGGAATTAATCTGTTCTCGACGTAACTTAACTCCTCTATCCTTGATCTTGTGTGATATTGACTTTTTTAAAGCCTACAACGATACCTACGGTCATTGGGTTGGGGATAATTGTTTAAAAGAAGTTGCTGAAGCCATCTGCCAAGCGGCTCAACGACCGAGTGATTTAGTCGCTCGCTATGGTGGTGAAGAATTTGTTGTGATTCTTTCCAATACAGATAATCCAGGCGCTTTTATCGTTGCCCAAAAAATCCGCTACCAAATGGATAAACTCAAGCGTCCCCATGCCAAATCTCCGATTCATCCCTGGGTAACGCTCAGTTTAGGAATCGCTACAACGACTCCATCCCATCAACTTTCGTCCAGTGAATTAGTCCAACTTGCCGATCGCGCCCTCTACAAAGCCAAAGCCTTAGGACGCGATCGCATTTTCTCCGCTAACTCTGACCCGGATTTTCAGGTTTGAGCGGGGAAGCTGGGGAGGATATGGTTTTGTGTAGGGGCGCACCGACGTGCATTGGTGTCAACTTAAGGTGAAAGCTCGGTTGAGCAAGGGTGTCGGGTGTCGGGTGTCGGGATGGAATTGTCTGTTGTCGGCTAAAAAACCTCATACCTACCACCATTCACCTCACCTATTCATCCACGTTTTTTCCAAACAGGAAACTTTAATACATAGTGAGCCAAAATTGCTCGCTTTCCCCCACACCCGGTCACCCCATACCCCACACCCAGTATCCTATCGTGGGTAATGTGGCTTAAGTTGACACCCTCTCCCGACGTGCGCCCTCTCCCGACGTGCGCCCATTCCCTGATAGTAGTGCAATGCAGGCTTATACTCCCGTAACTCTCCGGCAACTATTCCTAAATTTTGATAGGTTGTAGCCATCCAAAGCTGTTTCTCTCTTTCCTCTACCCCAGTAAGCTGTTGGTAAAGTTCCAGCACCTGCTGATAAGCAGCTTTAGCTTGAGTATAATTCTGGCTTTCTAAGTAACAAGAGGCTAACCACTCCTGTGCTACAACAATTTCCCACCTAATTCTACCTGTGTGTAATTGTGCCGGATATGCCGCTTGTGCCTGACAGACGAATTCTGAGAGTTTGAGATTACTCTGAATATCATTAATCTGCACAAAGTATTCAGCCAAACAGAAAAAGATATCCACCGTTTCCTGTTTATCTAAACAAATTTGCAGCGCATTATAGAGATTTTCATACTCCAGTTGACAGAAGAAAATCCCCAGTTGTCGTTCTTGCGCCTGCTTCGATTCCAGCCACTGCTGATAACCACCCGCCAACCCCAAATAGTGACGTTTAAACCCCTCCCGCAAGGCTTCCCGCATCGCTGCATCCTGTTGATTCAGCTTCATCCGCAAGAAATAAGGAAAAACCGGCTGAATCCGCAACAGTCTCTCATTAGCCCCCCTTTTTAAGGGGGGTTGGGGGGATCGAGAGGGGCTGGGGGAGAGGTTCGACAACAACCCCCAATTAATCGCCTCTTGAATCGCCGTCTCAAACTCTTCAAACGGATAATCCTGAAACGGGGCTAACTGCTGCAACTCATCAACATAATTCCCCATCCCACTCCGCAAAATAAA
>NZ_JAVJQP010000074.1:0-21164 GCF_040218875.1 Coleofasciculus sp. D1-CHI-01 | reverse complement strand
GAGATTTGGGCAAGGGGTTTGGAACGAACCTCTTTAGACGCAGAGCCGCCTAGCTCTACTAATTGCTCCAAGCATGAAGCAGCCATCGGCGAAGAAGCGTCAGAAACAGCGACTTCAACGAAGTAAGTCGCTGTAGTTCATAGTGTACCTCTTTTTACCCACCACTTTGTATAAGTAAATTCAGTTAGGAGGTGTGGCTTTCCTCCCTGTCCCTACGACCTAGTAGGCAGGAGGTGTTCAGCCACAAAGTAGGATGAGGTGAGTCTATCTTCTGCAAACCGCCCTTGCGATCGCAATCACTTTAAACGCGCCCTTAACCGCTTAGAGCAGGATGTGCTGCGGATGGGCGCATTGGTGGAAAATTCATTCCGCCTTGCTCATCAAGCTTTATTTTACCAAAATCTGGAGGCAATCCAGGAAATTACCTCAGTTGAGAAACGAATTGATCGCTACTACCGCCATATAGAAATAGAGTGTGCCTCTCTGCTCACACTTCAATCGCCAGTGGCACAAGATCTACGTCTGGTTAGTGCATTTATGCAGTTAATCCGGGATTTGGAACGTATTGGTGATTATGCTGAGGATTTAACAGAAATTTCGGTAAAATTATTCGCTTACCCACCTCATCCTTGTATGTCCAAAATTGAAGAGATGTCCCACCATGCCCAAGCGATGCTAGCGTCGAGTTTAGCCTCATTAGCGGACTTAGATGCGACGGCTGGACAAGCGGTTAAAGTATTAGATGATAAAGTCGATAATGCTTACGATCAGCTATATCAAACGTTAGCCTTTCAGCGAGATATTCCAGGCGTAGTTGAGCCAATTGTACTCTTGGTCTTGGCGATTCGTCATATCGAGCGCATGGCTGATCATGCAACCAACATCGGTCAACGAGTAACCTATATTGTTACAGGTCATCGTTCCTAGAAAAGAAGGCAGAAGGCAGAAGATTGTAGGGACGGGTTTAGGAATTGTAGGGGCGGGTTTAGGAACTAGCGCTAGCTTTTTACTAATAACGGAACAACAAAACCCGCCCTGCCTCACCAATAACTGAACAACAAAACCCGTTCTTATTCATTATCATTTCAGCCCAGCTTAACCTAACGATTACCAATACCTTACCTTTTTCTAACCTGCAAGATTTAAAGTAATATCGCATCTAGGGTATTCCTATCACGAAACCCAAATCTGAAAGGGTAAGGCAAAACTATGGCTCTCAAACGTCGTCATTTTCTGCTATTTCTGGGAGCTAGTGCAGGAACAGTAGCGCTGGGGTCTTGTAGTTCTCCGAGTCAGAATGGTTCTGGTTCATTAACCCAAATTAACCCCAATACAGATACTCTGAGTTTTAAACCCGTCAAGGGTCCCCTACCGTTAGAAAGCGATCGCGTGCCATCAACGAAACAAATCGAAGCCTACAGCCGCTATGAAGTGGTGGATGATTTGGTACTACCCGAAGGTTTTACCTACGATGTGATTGGCGCTTGGGGAGATCAGGTGGGGGATTCTCGCTTTGGCTATAACAATGATTATTTATCATTTATAGAAACAGGTCAAAATGAAGGATACCTGACCATTAATTTTGAATATATTAGCGGTGGCACCTGGATGCAAACCTATTCTCAGGTCATCGGTGAATCATTACCATTTGAGGAAGTCAAAGCGGTGGCGGCGAAGAGTGATGGTAAAATAAATGCCTTTGCTTTGCCCGATGCTGATCCGCTAAAAGCTAAAATTCGCCAGATTTCGCAAGCAGGCTTAATTGATCAGGGATTGGGTGTGATTTCATTGCGTCGAACAGCCGATGGAACCTGGATGCGGACAAATTCTGGTGCTGATCGGCGGATTACGGGAATCTCTGGATTAGCAGACGATCGCTATCTCAAAGCAACGGGTCCTGCTGTCGCGGTTTTCCGCAAGACTCAAGGACAAGGATACCAGGATGGCTTAGGCGATCGCATTATTGGTACGTTCCAAAATTGTGCTGGCGGAACCACGCCTTGGGGAACGGTACTGAGTGCAGAAGAAAATTTTCAAGACCAAGTGCCAGAAGCCGTTTACGCTGATGGAACTTCCTTTGACCCAGCCGCGCTGCCGTTCATTATTAATGATTACTTTGTCGATGGGCGAGGTAATGTTTTTGGGTTAGCTGGAAATAAATATGGCTGGATGGTGGAAGTTGATCCGGCTGATGCCAATGATTATGGGACAAAACACACTTGGCTGGGTCGATTCCGTCATGAAGCCGTGGCGTTTAAGGTTGTATCTGGGAAACCCTTAGCCGTATATTCAGGATGCGATCGTCGAGGGGGTCATCTGTATAAGTTTGTCAGTAAAGACACCGTTAGTGATCCAACCGATAAAGCCAATTCCCGTTTAATGGCAGAGGGAATGCTTTACGCGGCGGTGTTTGCACCTGATGGGACAGGACGTTGGATCGCATTAACACCCAGTACCCCTGTCAACCCCGTATTACCCAGTACCGTAGAAGGAAGCTTAGTCCCCTTACCCAAACGTCCCCAGGGAGGAATTTTTGAGGTGACAACCGATGCAGAAGCCGTAGCGTTTAAGCAACAGTTTGCCACACTAGGAGATCTCTACGCAGGGAATGATATCGAAAAACAGGGAGCAATTTTAATCGACGCCCACTTTGCCGCCAATGCAGCAGGTGCAACTCCCACCGCCCGTCCTGAAGATACAGATATGGCGGCGGATGGTTCCCTGTATATTGCCTTTACCTCAGGTAGTCCAGGGGGAGATGGTGGACCTGACAAGCGCGTCTTCACCGGACCCAAGGGAGAAACTCCCTGGGAATATGGCTGGATTCTGCGTCTGGTAGAAGACCAAGATGATCCCGCCGCGATGACCTTTCGCTGGGACTCCTTTGCCATGGGAGGCGAACCCGCTGAAGGGGGTGCCGGATTTTCTAATCCCGATAATCTAGAATTTGACAAAAATGACAATGTGTGGATGGTGACGGATATATCTACCTCCAAACACAATCAGCCCGTAACCAGTCGGGTCAATGACCAAGGTGAATCCATAAGTCAAACTGATAGGCTAGGAATTTTTGGCAACAATTCAATCTGGTGTATGCCTACCTCTGGAACAATGGCAGGTAATGCTTATCTATTTGGCATTGGACCAATGGAATGTGAAACCACCGGACCCTTTTTTAGTTCCGATCAAAAAACCCTATTCCTCGCCATACAACACCCTGGGGAAAAATACGGTATCCGCAAGGATAACCAGGCTGAAACTCGTAACTTTGTGATAAAAACCCTCGATGGGGAAGAATTCATGCAAGAACGTTATGTTCCTTTAGGCTCTAACTGGCCCCATAAAGGTACAACCGAGCTACCCAAGCCAGCCGTCGTCGCAATTCGGCGATTAGATAACCAACCAATTAAGCTGTTCGGCATTTAAACCTTAATGTCAACAACTGTAAAATCGTTGTAATGCGTTTAGCGAAGCCATGCCGCAGGCTTTGCATCTTGCTCGCTACCCATTCCCAATTTAAAGGCGTGACAGCTTACCATGGCATAAAATAATCTTAATAAAGATGTAATAGGCTATGTCTATAGATTTCTACATGTAAGGATTTAGATAAATAATTCTAATCTTTTCGTGGTATCCAACTCAACAGCTTTGATTTAGAATCTATTTCTTAGAGGATAAAAATGTGTAACAGTTAAACCGTAATTTTAGTGATATGGTTTGAGTAAATGCTAAAAAGCTATTGCTCATTCAGTCCAATTGGTTTACAGTTTATTGGTTTACAGTTTTGGCATGGAAGTAGGTGTGAGGATTATTTATAATTATGTCAAGTCTATTCTGGAAAACGGTAAAGGCAAGTCCCGTCCTGTTATTTGCCTCTTTATTCGTCGCTAGTGGTGCATCGGCGGCTGAGTCCAATTCCCATCAGACGGCTGCTGAACTGTCTACAGCCGCGATAAATTTGGACGCTGAACCGACAGCATCAATCAGTCCCACGTTGGATGATGCAGCGCTGACTGAACCCATCCCAGCAACGGATACGCCTCAACCCGCCGTAACCGTTAGTCCCACGTTCCAACTGGCAGATAGTACCTTCCCTGAACCCGTTCCGGCGGCTGGAGATAGCTCGGTTAACTCTAATCAAGAAACTTTGCAGCAAATCCAGCGCTATGGTAGCGAAGGTCGTGAATCTCTTGACCAAGTAACCAGCGTGGGTCAGTTGCGAGACGTTTCTCCGGGTGACTGGGCGTATGAAGCGCTGCGAAGCTTAGTTGAGCGCTACGGTTGTATTGCCGGGTATCCAGATGGTACCTATCGAGGCAATCGCGCCTTAACTCGTTACGAATTTGCCGCTGGTTTGAATGCCTGTTTACAGCAAATTGAGCGTTTAATTGGGGATGGCGGAGAAATTCCTGATCTCACAACCCTGCGGCGGTTAATTCAGGAGTTTGAGGCAGAATTGGCAACTCTGGGGGCGCGGGTGGATAACCTGGAAGGGCGCGTGGCGTTCTTGGAAGATAATCAGTTCTCAACAACAACTAAGTTGAGAGGGGAAGTCATCTTTGCCCTGGCTGACACCTTTGGCGATTCCACTGAAGCTGTTGGTAGCGATGATGAAACGAATCTAATTTTCGCTGACCGGGTGCGCTTGAACTTAGAAACCAGCTTTACGGGAAGAGACCGTTTGAGAACACGTTTGCAAGCCCGCAATATCAGTTCATTTAGCGGGGATTTAACGGGTACCAACATGACCCGCTTAGGGTTTGATGGCGATAACGGTAACGATGTTGAAATTGATGAGCTTTGGTATCGCTTCCCTCTCGGTGAAAAAATTTCCGTGCAAATAGACGCTACTGGGGTAGAGTATCAGGATACCGTTATCGATCCGATCAATCCTTACTTTGCTAGTAGTGGAAGCGGCGCTATTTCTCGCTTTGGGCGTTTCAATCCCATCTATCGCGCTGAAACAGGTGGTCCTGGAATAACTGCAACATTTAACGTGAGCGACGCCTTGTCACTGTCTGCTGGTTACGTTGTTGATGGGGGCGGCAGCGATCCTGCTGATGAGAATGGTCTATTTGATGGCAATTATGCAGCCCTAGGTCAGGTTGCCTTTACACCGACTGAAAATATTTCCTTAGCAGCAACCTATCTGCACTCCTACTACAATGGCGGTCAAGTTAACGTTACAGGAAGCACAGGAAGTGGCTTCGCATCTGATCCTTTTGGTGACGATGATACCGCAACTTCGGTTGATGCCTATGGAATCCAAGCAAACGCACTATTTGGCAAGTTTTCTGTTGGTGGTTGGGTTGGATATCAAGACGCTGAAGCCGAATCGGGTGCTAACGAGGATGCTGACGCCGATATTTGGAACTGGGCTGTCAACTTAGCCCTCTTGGATGTTGGTGGTGAAGGTAATAAGCTGGGCTTTATATTCGGAATGCCACCCAAAACAACAGCTAATGATATAGCTGCTCGTGAAGATGACGACACTTCCTATCACCTAGAAGCCTTCTACCGCTATCAACTCACTGATAATATCGCTATCACTCCGGGTGCTTTTGTTATCTTCAATCCTGAACATGATGATGACAATGATACCCAGTTTGTCGGGACTCTGCGAACAGTCTTTAGTTTCTAAGCCTTTCTTGGCTTGTCGTTGACAATTTAATCATTTGGTTTAGGGGTACAGCATTGCTGTACCCCTATTAATCTTAACCTTGATTAATAAACGCGATCGCTTGCGTAATTGCCTATGCTAACGTCTAAATATATGCTGGATTAAAGCTCATGACTGTATCAACTCAAAAGATTCTTCAGACCTTAAGTCGAAGATACTTTGCTATTCTAGCTAGGGTTTGAGAAAAAAACTTCTGATGATGAGGCATAATTATGATTAGCGTTAACGCCAGTTTTAGATAAAAATAAACTAATAAGCATTGTAGATGGAATGGTACTGAATTAAGGCTCGTGGGCATTGCCCACCCTACTTAGTTATTGTTAATAGCTGCAATGGTGTTGTATAGTTTTCCCGTTAACCGTTATTTCGGTGTGAGGAACGTGTATCAATGAAATCAACGCTCGTGTGGAAAACACTGCAACTCAGTCCCGCCCTACTCGGACTATCTCTATTTGTTACTAGCAATGCTGATGCAGAGATTCCTAATCCAACAGCAAGCACTCGCGAATCTACAGTAGAACTTAATCACCAGTTATCAGAAACTCCAGTAGAGATTAATTCTTTACAAATTGCTTCCGATGTCAGTCCAACGGTGAATTCCACAAACACCACGGCTGATTCTAATCGGGAACTATTAGACCAAATCCAACGCTACAGTAGTGAAAATGGCATCGAATCCCTTGACCAAGTAACCAGCGTGGGTCAACTGCGAGATGTGTCTCCAGGGGATTGGGCGTATGAAGCACTGCGAAGCTTAGTAGAACGCTACGGTTGTATTGCTGGGTATCCGGATGGCACCTATCGGGGGAATCGTGCCTTAACTCGTTACGAATTTGCTGCGGGTTTGAATGCCTGTTTAAACCAAATTGAACGTTTAATTGGGACGGGGGGTTTTGATGAAACCGAGTTAGAAACCCTGCGGCGATTAATTCAGGAATTTGAAGCGGAATTGGCAACCTTAGGCGCACGGGTAGATAACCTGGAAGGGCGCGTGGCGTTCTTGGAAGACAATCAGTTCTCCACAACAACCAAGCTAAACGGGGAAGTTATTTTTAACCTGGCGAGTGCCTTTGGGGATGAAAAAGCGGATAGCGATGAAGATGTTGATGACAATCTTACCTTCAGTCATCGGACTCGTTTAAATTTTGACACCAGCTTCATGGGAGAAGACCGCTTAAGAGTTCGCTTACAAGCAGGAAATACGCCTGAATTTGATGTAGCGACGGGAACAGAAATGGCTCGTCAAGGGTTTGAAGCGGCTTCTGATAATGATGTGGAAATCAATGACTTATACTACCGTTTCCCATTGGGTGATAAAATCCGGCTTTTGGTCGGTGCTAATGGCTTTGATTTCAATGACATCGCAGAAATTCACAACCCTATTCTCGAAAGTAGTGGTACGGGTGCTTTAAATCGGTTCAATCGCCGCAATCCTTTTGTCTTTCGGAATAATGCTGAACAGGGTGTGGGTGCCAATATTCAGCTTAGCGATTCCCTGAGTTTAGATTTGGGGTATTTGACAGGTGAAAGTAACAGTCCACTCGATAAGGATGGGGTGTTTGATGGAGACTTTACTGCCATGTCTCAGTTAAATCTAGCACTGGGAGAAAAAATAGATCTAGGGTTTGCTTTTGGCTATTCCTACTATCCCGGTGAAGATGTCAACCTTTCTGGTAGCACGGGTAGTCCACGGGCTAAACGCCCTTTCCAATTTCCCAACCCCAATAACCCAGATGAGACTTTGACGGCTGCGACTTCAGCTTTACGCTTTGGCATACAAGGAAGCTGGCGACTGACGCCGACAATTAATCTCGCGGGTTGGGGCGGTTACATTGATGCAGAAGCGGAGTCTGGTCCATTAGAGGACAATAATGCTGATTTATGGACTTGGGTGGCAAACGTGTCATTCCTCGACCTAGGTAAAGAGGGTGCAGCACTTTCAATAATGGGAGGAATGCCACCTAAACTGACTAATGTTGATGGCGGTGATGAGGATGAAGATACCTCTTTCTTAATCGAGGCACAGTATCAATATCCGATTACGGATAATATCCTGATTACACCGGGAGCCTATGTAATTTTAAATCCCAATCATGATGATGGGAATGATGATATTTGGGTCGGCACAATTCGCACAACCTTTAGCTTCTAATCACCTTTAATGAGATCCCCGACTTCTTGAAGAAGTCGGGGATCTGGTAGACTTTCCTTAACAAATGACGAATGACGAATGACAAATGACAAATGACGAATCACCTACCTTACCGCCATATCTTTAATAAACCATTGACCCTCCTGACGCACCAACTCATACTGAACCCGCAAGTTCTCATCGTATGAGAGTCCCTGATTAATTTCACCATTTTGATAGAAACGGGTTTCTTCTTTAACCGCTGCTTCCACCTTGGCTTGGTCAGAATTAGCCGGATTCGTTTGCACGGATGTTACTTTAACCTGGTGATTATACTGTGCATAAATGTTCCGTTGCTGATTGGTTTGCGCCCGTCGCCGCCAAACAGACAAAACCGGCTCGGCTAGAATTTGATCCAATCGATCAATTTGATAATCTGGTCCAAACGCTTGAGATTTCGTCGAAAGCCAGGTTTGAATCACTTGCTGGGCGGTATCTTGGGTCAGCGGACCTCCGGGTGCGATTAACTGACTATCGGCTTCAGGAATCGGAATCGGAGGTTGAGCCAGTTCCACCATGGGCTGTTCACCTTCTAAGGCTGGCGCTGATAAACTTTGGCGGAGGTTTTGTATCCAAGCAATTAACAACCACCCAATTAACCCAATACCCACTACTCCAGCAATAACCAGCAAGATAGAGCGTCTGTTTTTAGCCGCTTTGCGGCGTTCCGGTAGTCGTTGCAGGTGTCCTGGAGGGGACTGATCCAGATGTCCGGGTTCAGAGGAGCCAGTAACCGATTTCGGTGTAGTATGAACTCGACCAGCTGCTTCTGCTTGTGATCGGGCTTTGGGTTGACGCCCTGAGTCTGGTGATTTGACAGCCGTGTTTGTTGGTGAATCCCCAGAAGAATTAATGGCTTGAGTTGTAGGTTCTACCACCCGACTCGTTGCTGAAGCAACCCGTTGGCTTGCGGGTAACGTCGAGACACCAGATACCGAAGCGCGATCGCTCCCCCCTGCAAAACTGGCTGTCTGAGCTGCCCGATCGCGCTCTGTGCTGCTATATGAACCCACAACGGCTGGTTCGCGATCGCCAGAATGACCGTTACTCCGACCTGCGGATGCGCCTGTTGTGGTGTAAGCTTTTTTCTGAGCCGTCACTGACCATTGATTATTAGCCGTTGGCGTCGATTCCGGAAGCTGCTCTAAATAGGCTTGTACCTGCTCATCGGCAAAATAGTCTTTCAACGAGGCGGTTTGTTCTGCCAAGTCTCGGAAATGGGGAAATACGGAATTTTGCAGCCAGCGTTCTCCATACAAACATAATCCCGGTAACAAATCCGGAGCGCCTTGAGACTGTTCCCGAATAAAGGCTAGCGGTTCGTATTCATGACTCAATTCCAAAGCGTGACTGGCTTCTTCGGTTTGACCCAACAGCAGCGCACAGACGGCTTGTTCTAAATGCACATCCTGACGCCGCCCCAAACGCATCAGCATTTGTTTCGCCCGGGCAATTAAAGCCGGTTGGCGCTGGGCAAATCCCCGCGCAATCAAGGCATAAACCGCCAGATAGGTGGCGACGGCTGAAGGGCGGCGGGCTTCTGCCTCAAACAGGGTTTGTTGTTGAGCCGCCGTTAAATAACCCCGTAGCTGTTGAATAAACCGCAAAAAGTCATCAATACTCAGCCCCGACTGGTCATCCCCACTGCCGTCAATCCCTTGCCGCTCCTGTAGCATATCTTGCAACAGTTGTAAACCCTTACGCCGTTCAGCAATCGTTTCATCGGGTAATGCCAGCAATTCCAGAATCCGGTAGGGACGCAGCTTATAGAGATCGGCTTGAATTTCGCCCCGCACCGTCGGAAATAAACCCTCACTCAGGAGTAATTCTTGACCCGTTTCTAGGGACAAGGCGGCATTTTCGTACTGACCTTGCTGCCATTGTTCCCGCCCCAGTTCCAAACACGCCAGCGCCAGGGTCAGGAAAATATCGGGTCGCACCAGTTGCGGGTCACCTAAGTGACCTTTATCCAAACTGATGCTGTCACGACTGTGCAAATAGGGCTGTCCCAACTGCAAGACGAGTTCATATTCCCCAAGTTCTTGCAGAATCAGCAAAGCGCCAACAAATTGTTCCTTGCTGATGTCTAAGCTGGGACTACTTGGATCAATCGTCTCCGTAGCTGTGGTTTCAGCCCCAGAGGTGATTGATTCCAACGGTAAAGAAGGGCTAGACTCTGGGTCGTAGGTTTTCTCCAGAAAACTAGCATCATAACTTGAGCGCTGTTCCGGGTCAGACAGAACCGCATACGCCTCATCCAGCAACTCCTTGCGAGACGCGATCGCCACTTCCGAATATTCCCGACGCGGAAGTTGGAGAGTGCGATCGCGATAGGCGACTTGAAGCTGTTCTGGTGTTGCCTGGATCGGCAATCCTAATATTCGGTAGTAATCGAGCGGAATTCGCACGGTTCACTTCCCCAGCGCTGCAACAACTGAATTCATGTATATTAACCTATAGCATCCCCAACATCGTAGTCATTCTACCAATACTGCCTATCCTAACTGAAAAATAGCTTTGAGTTTTGAGAACAAAATAACAGTATAGTAATTGCTGCAAGGATACTCGATTCGCCATGGTTCAGGAACGGACGTTACCCAAGTTTCAAGCTCAAGACGGTCAAATCACCAGAGACGAAGGATTACTGCTTTACGAAGATATGGTTTTAGGGCGCTTGTTTGAGGACAAGTGCGCTGAGATGTATTACCGGGGCAAAATGTTTGGCTTTGTCCACCTTTACAACGGTCAAGAAGCTATTTCAACGGGCGTGATTCGGGCAATGCGCCGGGATTATGATTACGTATGCAGCACCTATCGCGATCATGTCCATGCTTTGAGCGCAGGTGTTCCCCCACGGGAGGTGATGGCGGAGTTATTTGGCAAAGCCACTGGATGCTCTAAAGGACGCGGGGGTTCGATGCATATATTTTCAGAACCCCATCATCTTTTGGGGGGGTTTGCCTTTGTCGCGGAGGGGATTCCCGTTGCTACAGGCGCGGCATTTACGTCAAAATATCACCGTGACGGCTTGGGTGATCCGAATGCTGATCAGGTGACAGCCTGCTTTTTTGGCGATGGTGCCTGCAATAACGGTCAGTTTTTTGAATGCTTAAACATGGCAGCCTTATGGAAATTGCCGATTATTTATGTAGTGGAAAATAACAAATGGGCAATTGGCATGGCGCATGAACGGGCAACCTCCCAGCCGGAAATTTACAAAAAAGCCAGTGTTTTTGGTATGCCGGGAATTGAAGTGGATGGGATGGATGTCCTGGCAGTACACTCCGTCGCCCAAGAAGCCGTCGCCCGGGCGCGGGCGGGGGAAGGTCCGACCTTAATTGAAGCGCTGACTTATCGCTTCCGAGGTCACTCCCTCGCTGATCCGGATGAACTGCGGACTTCAGAAGAGAAGGATTTTTGGATGACTCGCGATCCGATTAAAAAGCTAGTCACGTATATGACTGAGCAAAATCTCGCCGACACTGAAGAACTCAAGGCGATCGACCAACGCATTCAAGACGTTATCAATGATGCGGTACAGTTTGCTCAGACCAGTCCCGATCCTGATCCGAGTGAGTTGCATCGTTACATTTTTGCCGAAGATTGAGGTATAATAGCCCGACCTGGCATTGGTGAACGCTAGAGGCAAGAGGGTACTAAACTTTACCATCTCATTGAACCCCTTGCCGAGCGTTACCTGAAATTTTGCCTTGAGACAAAGAAACGATGCTGTTTCAAACACTCTGACTCTCAACCAATCATTTCAATTGATTGGCGCTCAGAGTTAACAGGCGATCGCGCTGGAGTGTAACGAACCTCAGAAGACGGTTGAATTTGGTATTTGACCAGATCCGCTAAGTCCTGAAGTTGGCTAATCGCTTCAGCGCCTTCTAGCTTCATCAGTTCGCGATCGTCGCGCATTTCCGTCCAAGTGATTCCATAATCAGAGACCAAAAAGCGAATCAGGTGACTATCGCCCAGACTAACCATGAATGAGGCACTATTCATTTGGTTGCCGCAGGTATAGCATGATGCCAAATAGCCTCGGTTTTCTAGCACGATCGCCAAAGCCTGAAGATTCATGACTAGATCTCGTACAAATTGACGATGTTGCTCTGCAAGTCGTATGAACACGTTAATCCTCCAAACAGCTTTCCTACGAATATTAGATTTTATAGTTCCTAATTTTGCGGAAGGTCGCGGAAATTAGTTAGCCAGAGTAATCTTGACTGGGTGAACTACTACACCCTCTATCCCGTTGCCAAAAGCATCTGGGACTACTTTTTTAAGGATTTAAGACTCTATTTTGGGAGGGGTCAGTGCCAAATATGAGCAAGCCTTGTCTGCGGCTGATTCCTCAAATTGACTAGACTAACAGAGTTAGGGATTTGAGCAATTCTAGCTTAATGATCTGGCTCCACGAGCCTAGCCCACTTCAGGCGAGTTGCTCTCTAGGTAGCTCAAGTCATTGGGGACAATCCTCAAGTTATCTGATACAAATTACTAATGAGTTGTATCAGCCGTGACAATGGCGATCCTAAATCTGATACCATTGCCGCCTAGTCCATCGGTGGGAATTGGCTAATTGATTTGCCACCAACCGAATGTCGGTCCAACGAAGCGCACGGTTAGCCACCAGGCTACGAGTAAGCCGATGCCAATCCAAGCGCCCTTAGTCGTCAGTTTGACGAACTGCTCACCCTGACTTTTACTAATTGGGAGCCAGGGGAAGAGTCTCGCCTCTTGACCGTACTTGTCTCCAAGTGCAGTTTTACGACGTTTTGCTTCACCCATTCCTTGCATTCCTCAACTAAATGAATTCGATCTTAGCGTTATTCCTGAGATTTGGTTGGCATAAGTTTACGAAATGACAGGTAATTCTGACAATTTTCCGGGGATCGGGGATCGTTAGATTAGAAATCCTGAGCCAATCCGCAACTCAACCCTACTTAAGTTAATAATTATTTTTCATCAATAGTCTATCGGGAAACCGCCGAGAAACCCCGTACTTCAAGGCGGGAAGGGACAGGAGTGCCAGTTGAGGGGACTTGGGTTGGAGTCTTTCGGTTTAAGAATGGGTTAAGGAAATTCTGCACTCTCTGTCTTTGTATAGATATTTCAAGTAAGTGAGGTACACAGACAGATCCCCGACTTCGTCAAGAAGTCGGGGATCTTGCTTAGAGACTGTACCTCATCAACCACCAAATCTGTGTAAGTTTTACGTAACGGACACGACAGGTCTTACCCTGACAGATAGTCCTGTTCCTCTAGAAAGACTCTCGCTAGTCAAGTTATCGGACATCGACCGAACGCGATCGGTAAAACCCGCTCTTAATTACCTGAACATAAATTTTGTTAACTAGGTTAAGAATTGTCAAAGTCCTCAATTCCTTGTTTCTGTTTCCTGTTCCCCGTTTCCTGTTCCCCGTACCCTTTTCTCTTTCTCCAAAAGGAAACTTAGCTTTGATTAAGGAAAAAAGAGCGAATTGACACTTGTCTCTTCTTTATAGCTAAAATCAAGGGCGAGTGTGGTTTTTTTGAGGAGTTATAAAACCATGACGACTTATGGACGTTTGGGAAAAACGGCGTCTTCAGCATTGATGTTTGCCACCTTAGGTTGCTGGGTTACCAGCTTCTCTGCCGCGCAAGCAACGCCTGTTGAATCTTCAGAGCAACAGCCGACAGATTTGGCTCAGCTGACTGAAACCTCAGGAGTAGACCCAGGACTGTTTGTGTCAACTGAAACGGGACGGGTGAATTCTCCGGTTGAGATAGCTTTTCCAGGAACTGAAGCAGAGATCACCACTGAACTAGCGGTATCCGCCACCAGTGAAGTCGGAATGATCACGTCAACGGATTCCCTCATGGAGTCCGAAGACACCTTTGTAGAAACTAAGGTTCAAGACTTAGCCCAAGCCTTACCAGAAATGGAAGACGGCAGTGATCCCACTGTACCTGATTCGCTGTTCGTTGATCCCCTAGACGCGGTAGAGGAATCTGACCCGATGGGTCAAGTAACCAATGTGTCTCAATTAAGAGATGTTTCTCCTGGAGACTGGGCGTATGAGGCGCTGCGGAGTTTGGTGGAACGGTATGGTTGTATTGCCGGATATCCAGATGGCACGTTTCGGGGCAATCGGGCGATGACCCGGTATGAATTTGCTGCTGGCGTCAATGCCTGTATGCAGCAAATTGAGCGGTTGATTGCAGGTCGTTCCGAGTTTCCCACTGGGGAATTAGAGACGTTGCGGCGGTTGGTACAGGAGTTTGAGGCAGAATTGGCGACCCTAGGGGCACGGGTAGATAATTTAGAAGGTCGAACTGCCCTTTTGGAGGATAATCAGTTTTCGACGACGACTAAAATCTTTGGACAAGCCATTCTAGGGGTTCAAGGGCGTAGTGGTGATGAGTTTGTACTCGCGGGCAATGATATTTCCGATGATGACACCAATATCAATGTGATTAACAATGTCCAGTTGAGTCTATTCACCCAATTGAGTCCTCGTAGTCTTTTACTCACCAGCTTCCAAGCTGGGAATGGTAGCACCACCACTCCTGCGACCAGAGACCCCTTGGGTAACTTTGTTGGTCTGGGATATGAAGGAGACAATGATAACGATTTACGACTGACTGACCTCAACTATCGTCAACTCTTTGGCAGTAGTTTTGCCTTAATCGTTGGACCAGAAGGAGTTAACCCTGTGAACGTCTTCCGAGGCGTTAACCGCATTGAAAGTGCAGGTTCGGGTCCCCTCTCTCGCTTCGCCCAGCGCAACCCGATCATTAGTATCGGCAATGGCAGCGGTGGTATTGGCTTTGACTGGCAAATTGCAACTCGTCTGAGTTTACAAGGGGTTTACTCGTCCAGTCTTCCAGCAGACCCGGAAAATGGGGGAATTTTTGGCGGAGATCAAACGACAACCACGGCTGGGGCACAGTTAGTTGCCTCACCCTTAGATACCCTTGATATATCCCTTCAGTACATCAATTCCTATTCACCCAATGGTTTTTTAGGTACTGGCGTTGGGGATGATCGGGTTGCTTTACAGCAAGTGAATAATGGATTCCTGCGAGGACCGATTAATACCAACGCCTTTGGTGCTGGTTTGGAATGGCGTGTCATCCCCAAACTTACCGTTGGCGGTTGGGCAGGTTATACCGATTCGGATTTTGAAGACGGTTCAGGAGACGCGCAAACGTTTAACTGGATGGCGTTCCTGAATTTCCCGGACTTATTTGGTGAAGGGAATTTAGGAGGAATTTATGTGGGTCAGCCGCCAAAAATCACAGATAGTGATATTACCGATGATGCTGGTATAGGCAGGAACGTTCCAGGTTTCTTCTCTACCGATGGCATTCCCAATGCATTCGATGAGGGAGGTCAACCGGATACCACGACTCACCTGGAAGTGTTCTATCGTTGGCAAGTGGCAGACAATATCAGCATCACGCCGGGAGTAGTTGTGATATTAAATCCCCTGCATAACGATGACAACGACACGATTACCATAGGAGCAATTCGTACAACCTTTACGTTCTAAACCAGAATCCAAGATTAGGGCAGTCGCCGGATTACTGTTATTGGGATAGGTTGTATCCCAATCTTGCGACTGTCATACTTTGTACGCTCTTAACTGGAGTGTTTGTCATGCTGAAGCTTGATCCTGAGCGCAGCGAAGGAACGGAAGCGAAGCATCTGTCCAGATTCTGAGGAGAGGTTTCCATGCTTGGAAATGCCAATAATGGCGAAATTATAGTAGTGCGAGCATCTTGCTCGCTACTAATACCCAGTTGAAATGCATAACAACGCTAAAATGCTGTTTCTGAAGTTTTTATGAAGTTCTTGTAAAGTTACTTTTTTGACGGAACCCTCCTAATTAAGGCGCGTCTTGAACTTCAGACAGGCTAACCCAATAATCAAGAATCTGCATCTTCTCAGCCTGCTGACATCAGTGAAAAGCCAGTCTTGGGTACTTTATCCCCTCTTCTGGATCAATACTTCGCGATCTGACTCTGCTCAGGATTAAATCATAACTAGCCAACTGTTGGGTTAGGTCTCGGAGTCAACCCCATATCTCGGTTCCTTTCGTTCATTTACAGATGGAGTCTAACAAGATGATTCTCAAATCACTACGCTACATGGTTGGTTTAGGGATAGTTGGCGGTTTAGCAGTGGTCATCGCACCAGCCGCTGAAGCTCAAACTACAACCACGACAACAACGAGCCAAACTACCACAACCAACGGTATTGAAGTAACAGGCGGTTCCATTGGGGGTCAAGCCGCTTTTTTTGTTCCCGGTATGAACGCGACAAGCGGGAATGTCACCCTATTTGATGTGGGGATTCAGGAACTGAGCATCGAAAGCACCAATGGAAATACCACAACCGCCCGCTTTGAACCCAGCGCTGCTAGTTTTGACGACGTAAATACAAGTGGTACGCCAGATGCTGGAGACACAGGAGTTCTCCAAGGTCAACTGACGGGAATAGCCTATACAAGTCAAGGTATTATCGTTCCCTATAATAGGGTTGATACAGTCCTTAACTTTGAGCTGAGTTCTTTTGACCAAACCTTCTCAGATTTGTCAGGAACCCTGGTAAGTCCTGCGGTCATGGGTGATGCACCACTGGTTTTCTTGCCCAATGTAGAGGCGACGTTATCTCAGCAGTCTCAGTCTGAGTTTGAAGCAACCTTAGGTAATTTACAAATTGGTGACTTTGAGGCTGACTTAAATAGTGGGCTGATTAATCTCCCATCTAGCTATATTTTGGGAGATTCTAGTACTGTTACAATTCCTGAAGTCTCGCTGCTAGAAAAACTCAAATTCAAGTTTGAAGGGGAAGACTTAGCTGGCGGAAGTTACACCTTAGCAGGTGTAGACAGCGATAGCCTTCGTTTTGTCGGCGAAGCCAACAAGAAATTTGAAATTGAAACCGAAGACGCTTCCGGTGGAAAGTTCAAATTTAAGGGAGACATTGGTTTTGTTGATATCACTATTGATGATATCAATAAGATAGAGCAGGAAGGAATTATTGATACTAGCCTTGATTTAGATAAGTTCAAAATTGAGGGGAAGGATGAAGGAGCTGTGGCTGGCTACGCTTCTGTCTTTGGTACAGGTGGTGTAACATTTAGCAGCTTTGGTGATACCGATAAAGATAAAGTTAAGTTCTCCTTTGAACAAGGTGGGAGCAAACTAGAGGGTGAGAGTCGGGGTCGCTTTAATTTCTACGCTGTGGCTGGAGTGAGTGACTTTAATGTTGATAACGACATTGAAGGTGGGTATACCTACTCTAATCCTAGCCAGAATGAAGATGTGAATTTGGTTTGCGGTGTTTGTGCGAGTTCCCCACTTTCATTCAATACAGATATCGATTTCGGTGACACCACAATCAACTTGGTTGAAAGTGGCGGTAGCACAGTTATAAACTACACCCTTAGCGGTGGTGATACCGTGATTGTCAATGGCAGTGGTTCGGCAGGTACGAGGTTATCGGCAGGTGCTGGTGCAGGTGCAGGTGCTGGTGCAGGTGCAGGTGCAGGTGCAGGCGCAGGTGCTGGTGCTGGTGCAGGTGCAAGTGCGAACACGTTTAACACTAACTACGTAGCCTTCAACGGCGGAGCAAGTAGTACTCAGACCAACTACCAAATTTCTCAATCAGCTCGTTTCAACAGCAGCAGCCAGTATCAGTTCCGATCGAAAGTAAAAGTTAAGTATCACGCGCGAGGTGGCGATCGATACTACTTGGTTACAACAGGTGGTGGTAGTGGTTTCGGTTCTGGTAGCGGCGCAGGTGCTGGTTCCGGTAGCGGCTCAGGTTCGGGCGCAGGTGCTGGTTCCGGTAGCGGCTCAGGTTCGGGCGTAGGTGCTGGTTCTGGTAGTGGCTCAGGTTCGGGTGCAGGCGCAGGCGCAGGTGCTGGTACAGGTTCCGGTAGTGGCTCAGGTGCAGGTGCTGGTGCAGGTGCAGGCGCAGGTGCGGGCTCCGGTAGTGGTGCAGGTGCAGGCGCAGGCGCAGGTGCAGGTGCGGGCTCCGGTAGTGGTGCAGGCGCAGGTGCTGGTGCAGGCGCAGGTGCTGGTGCTGGATCAGGTTCCGGTAGTGGCTCAGTCGTTGCTGGCTATAAGTTAGTTGGTCCACAAAGTCGTTGTTTCCCAGGTTTAGTGGGTCTGCGACAACTTTCTCAAGATGAACTTGGTGATGTTGCAGATGATGCTGATCTTGAAGCTGACAATACTGCCGGTGTCAATAATAATGCAACTTTCCCGGCTGATGGTGACAACGATTTTGATGATACTGACACTGACATCGATGATGACTTAGAAGTTGACGATGACGACATGGGCGATGATGACGATGACGATGACGACGATGACCAAGCGCAGGGTAATATGAACCGCAACTTCAACCAAGGGATTGGCAATGGTGCAGAAGGTGGTGACCCTGGTAACTCTGCACCCCGTGGTGGTAGTAACGATGAAGGTGGACGGACACCTGGAGAGCGAGTCAATCCGTAAGAACGGCTAAAGAATAAGTGTCTTCTGAGATAGGTTTAGGGGTAGCAATACCCCTACCTATGTCGTTCAAATTCATTGCAAAGTCAATCTTGTGCAGCAAGCCCTAATTATATTGTGGGAAGGGAGTAGTCCATTTTAATGGACTTAAGCTATTAGCCCGGAGTTTGAACTCCGGGCTCCGGGTGGCTGTCGGCGCTGACTAAAAATGGTGCAAGCTATCAGTTTTAACCAATGCGGATCATATCTCTATGACTGCGCCCATTCCGTGTGGAAAACCCCTTCCTTGTCGGTTCGCTGATAGGTATGAGCGCCAAAGTAGTCGCGCTGTGCCTGGGTCAGGTTTTGCGGTAAGCGATCGCGCCGATAGCTGTCGAAGTAATCCAAGGACGCACTAAACGCTGGAACCGGGATTCCTAACTGATTAGAAGTCACCAGCACGTCCCGCCATGCATCCTGACGATCCAGAATCGTTTGCTTAAACTCCGGCGCTAACAATAAATTCGGCAGTTTCGGATTCTCATTGAAAGCATTTTTAATCTTATCCAAGAATCCCGCCCGAATAATACAACCGCCTTTCCAAATCCGGGCAGTTTCTGCCAAGTTCAGGTTGTAATTAAACTCCTCCGATGCCTTACCCAACAATGCCATGCCTTGAGCATAAGAACACATTTTTGAGCAATAGAGTGCGTCACGGACTTTGTTGATAAAGGCTTGGCTATCTCCATCATATTTGCCCGTAGTCCCGATCAGCTCCTTCGCCGCCGCCACTCGTTCCTGTTTATAGGACGAAATCACCCGCGCATTCACCGCCGCGTACATGGTGGGAATCGGTACACCTAATTCCAGAGAACTAACCACTGTCCAGCGTCCAGTTCCTTTTTGTCCGGCGGAATCCAGAATTAAATCAACTAACGGCTGATTCGTATCCGGGTCAATGTACTTAAAGATATCCGCCGTAATTTCAATTAAAAAGGAATTTAGCTCATCGGTAGTATTCCATTCCGTAAACACCTGATGAAGCTGCTTGTGATCCAGTCCTAAACCATGTTTGAGCAAATCATAGGCTTCAGCAATGAGCTGCATATCGCCATACTCAATCCCGTTATGCACCATCTTCACATAATGACCTGCACCCCCAGGACCAATGTAGGTGACACAGGGTCCATCATCCACCTGAGCGGCAATTTTGGTCAAAATCGGTTCTAACTCTTTATAGGCTGTATCCGTGCCTCCTGGCATCAAGCTAGGACCATGGAGCGCTCCTTCTTCGCCACCACTGACCCCCATGCCGACAAAACCGAGTCCGGTGGCTTCTAAGTCTTTAGTGCGGCGTTCGGTGTCTTGGTAGAGGGAGTTCCCGCCATCGATAATCATATCTCCGGGTTCGAGCAGGGGTTTGAGTTGATCAATGACAATATCAACGGGTTTCCCAGCTTTGACCATAACTAGGATTTTGCGGGGACGTGCCAAGGTTTTGACAAAATCTTCCAGGGAATAGGCGGCGGTGACGTTTTTATCCGAGGCACGCTTTGCCATAAAATCTTCTGTTTTCGAGCTAGTCCGGTTATATACCGCCACCGGAAACCCCCGACTTTCCACATTGAGTGCCAGGTTTTCCCCCATCACAGCTAGACCGATGACTCCGAAGCTTGGTTGTGTCATATATCTCTCGTCAGAATTTAGTTGAACGTGTAATCGTGTTTATTTCCCCTACAGGGTAGCCTGCCCTTTGGTGAAATCTTGTAATATTTGCATTATGAGTATGCCGTTACACCCCCCAACTAGGATACATAAAACCTCAAACCGGATAATCTCGCTAGAGGTGGAAACAAGGCGGGAGGCAAGATTTTTGTAGGGGCTGGCGCATTCTTGCCAAAAATTAAGTAAGAAGCCCAGAGCTTTATCATAAGAATGCGTCGCCCAGCGCTCAGCGATTACAGGTATAGCACTACGCACACACGTTAGGACAAAAGAAGAAAAATTTAAATCGCTTTGACCCTGAATTTCGACAGGACTTCGGCGTGAGCGCTCAGTCGAACGCTCAATTGCCGCGAAGTCGAAGGGTCAATCCCTTGATGAGTCAGTGTTTTTCTTCAAAGAAAGCCCATTGCCTATTGCAAGAAAGCCTAGCGCGTAGCGCTATACAGGTTGAACCCCAGGAGATGACTTTGCTGGGGGAGGAGGTTCAGTCCTAACTTTTCACGGGAAGTCTATAAACCTAAGTCGGGGCGGGTTTAGTCACATCTTGGTGAAACCGAAAAGATAGTAGTAAAACCCGCCCCTACACAATTTCCCAATCTCTCACTCAAAACTTACCTCCCTTCGTTGCGTCACATACCGTAAAAACTAAGGTTCAGTCGGAGGCGGATCAGATCACAAGACAAGGATTTCTTCTCTTTAGACTCACTCAATTATCAGTTTATTGGCTTAGAGTCTGAGGGTCAGCAGTTTCTTTATACTATGAGGGTGTCCCTGCTCCCTATGCAAGTCATAGTTACCTCGGAACACCTCTCCTCTATAGTCCCCCTGCTCCCCCTGCTCCCCCTGCTCCCCCTGCTCCCCCTGCTCCCCCTGCTCCCCCTGCTTCCCCTGCTCCCCCTGCTCCCCCTGCTCCCCCTGCTCCCCCTGCTCCCCCTGCTCCCCCTGCTCCCCCTGCTCCCCCTGCTTCCCCTGCTCCCCCTGCTTCCCCTGCTCCCCCTGCTTTTCACCTTAAGTTGACACCAATGCCCTCAACCCTTACCCGCTCTTCTTTTTCGGTGACGCTGAGGATGAACGAGA
>NZ_JAVJQP010000069.1:0-3627 GCF_040218875.1 Coleofasciculus sp. D1-CHI-01 | reverse complement strand
TCTCGTTCATCCTCAGCGTCACCGAAAAAGAAGAGCGGGTAAGGGTTGAGGGCATTGGTGTCAACTTAAGGTGAAAAGCAGGGGGAGCAGGGGAAGCAGGGGGAGCAGGGGAAGCAGGGGGAGCAGGGGGAGCAGGGGGAGTCATGTTCCAGACGTGATGACAGAAGCGTCTGTATGTAGGGGCGGGTTTAGGGATTAACTTTACATCGACACCGATAACTTTTCTACAAAACCCGCCCTTAATCGTTTGCATCTTATTCCAATGGTAATGGTTGGGAAGTTAACGCACTGGTAAACATAATCCTCGATTCGTATGTCAAACTAGATAAGTTCCAAAATCCAGTCCAAGGGACTCACCCTCAGGTTGAGGCAAGATCAGAATAGCTGTCTATAGTTCTGGGAACGTTCAGACACGAGATTAACGTGATTGAAGTCGAAGTCCATTCCTCTCTACGTGCCTTTCTGCGAGAGCAAGGTCAACTCAACTGGCCCCACCATTTAACCATGGCGCGGCTGGTAGCGCGGGCTTTGCGCTTGGGGCGTTCTGCATTAATTCAAACAGGAAGTCCCCAAGAACCCTATCGTCTGAGTTACTTGGCACCTGCTTTAATCTGGCACGAACCCGTGATTATTGTTGCGCCTGTGTTAGTCCAAACGTGGCTGCTACAGGTCGAAATTCCTAGCTTGCAAGAATGGATGGGTACAAATAAGGCGATTCACATTGGTGACAGGTTCCCAGATGAGGATTTTCAAGGACTGCTGATTACCACTCCCGAAGCATGGTTGGCAGACCGTTTGGGAGACAAAAGCGCGTTTCCTCAAGGTATTCCCACCCTCATAGACCAAGCGGACGATTTAGACGACTGGGTGCGTGATCAACTCAAGAGTACGATTCAGCCTCAACATTGGCATGACCTGATGTTAGCCCATCCGCAAAAGGCAGATTGGATTCGGGATAGGCGGGTGCGGCTAACCAAACGCTTATTTGAGCGTCCAGCCAATCCTTATGATTGCTATCTGATAGAATCGGGCGAACAAGCTGTCATCCAGGAGTTGTTTGAGGTCTTACAATCGGCAAATGGTGGGGAGTCTGCCTATCTGCCACCCGCCTGGAAACAGTTTTGGCGATGCTGGCAATCATCCAATCAGTTTACCTGGGCAGCGATTGAGCGATCGCAGGGTCAGTTTTCCCTGTATTGTGAACCCACAGAAGTAGCAACATCCCTCAGCCGCATCTGGTCAGAACAACCGATAGTCTTAATTGGCGGGGCGCTAGATTTGGAGGCGTCGGCGGACGTTTACCGTCAACAACTGGGTTTAGGAGAGTTAACCTGCTTAAAATTCTCGCCTGACCGCCACAGCAAACTGATTCAGCTTTATTTACCCGATAGGCTACCGATGCCGAATACGCCCCGCTTCCGAAATGCCTTGTTTCAACAAGTGCGAACGCTTTTAGGGGCAAGTCATCAGCTGAAAACACCTGTCGTCATCTTAGTCGGGGATGTTCCTCTGAAAAGTCAGTTAGGGGCAGTTTTAGCCGCTGAATTTGGGTCGCGAGTCCAGGTGGAAAAGACCCAGTTAGAGGAAAATGGTATTCTAGTTTGTGGTTGGGAATTCTGGCGCTCTCAGCAACAGTTTTTACCCTCTCCCCAACTGTTAATTATTGCCACGTTACCCCTACCCTCCCTAGAATACCCTTGGGTTGCAGGTCAAGTGGCGTACTACAAACAGCGACGGTTAGACTGGTTTCGCTTATATCTATTACCTGCGGCGTTGCGAGAATTACAACGGGCAGTTGCGCCAGTGCGAGACTCTCAAGGGATTGTTGCCTTATTAGACAATCGGGTTAACCATCGCAGTTACGGTACTCAAGTGTTGTCGGCGTTGAGTCCCTTTGCCCAAATTAATTATGTGGATGAAGGTTGGTTTGAAAGATGACCCTTTTTCTGTAATGCTTAAAATTTTAGGATAATAGCTGTGGCTTTTACAATCGGTTTATTGGGACTGGGAACAGTTGGTACAGGAACAGCAAAAATTTTACAAGACCCCACGGGTCGAAATCCCCTGCTGCAAGCGATTGACATTCATAGAGTCGGCGTGCGATCGCTAGATAAACCGCGATCGGTGAAAGTGCCGCCTGAAGTGATGACGACGGACTTGGAGTCAATTGTCACTGACCCAGAGATTGATATTATCGTGGAATTACTAGGGGGATTAGAACCCGCGCGATCGCTAATCCTCAAAGCCATTTCTCACTCTAAGCATATTGTCACCGCCAATAAAGCCGTTATCGCCCGCTATGGGGCAGAAATCTTCACCGCCGCCGAAGAAAAAGGCGTCTATGTTCTCTTAGAAGCGGCGGTGGGCGGCGGTATCCCAGTGATTCAACCCCTAAAACAGTCCTTAGGCGTCAATCAAATTCACAGCATTACTGGTATCGTCAACGGCACCACCAACTACATTCTCACCCGCATGGAAAGCGAAGGCGGAGAATTTGCCGATATTCTGGCAGATGCCCAAAAATTAGGCTATGCCGAAGCTGATCCCACCGCCGATGTTGAAGGGTTAGACGCCGCCGATAAAATTGCCATCCTCGCCTCCTTAGCCTTTGCCGGACGGATTAAGTTAGAAGACGTTCACTGTGAAGGCATTCGCCAAGTCAGCGCTGCCGATATTGCCTACGCCCAGAACTTAGGCTTTGTGATTAAACTCCTGGCGGTAGCCAAGCGAGAGGCGAGGGTTGCCACCAGTGAACCCGAATCAGACATGCTACAGATTCGGGTTCACCCCACTCTCGTCCCCCAAGCCCATCCCCTGGCTAGTATTCATGGGGTTTACAACGCGATTTTGGTAGAAGGGGAACCCTTGGGACAAGTGATGTTCTTTGGTCCCGGTGCTGGTTCAGGTCCCACGGCGAGTGCGGTGGTATCGGATATTTTGAATATTGCGGCTGTATTGAAAACGGCGGGAGAAACCCATCATCTGCATCCCTTATTAAGTTGTGTGCATCAACACTATTGCAGCATCGCCCCAATTTCAGAATTAGTCACTCGATTTTATGCCCGGATTATGACCAAAGACCGACCCAGTGTGATTGGTCATCTGGGGATTAGCTTTGGTAATCATGGGGTGAGTTTAGAGTCAGTCGTACAAATTGGCTTCCAGAACGAGTTAGCTGAAATTGTGGTTGTCACCCATGATGTCCGGGAAGGAAACTTCCGCAAAGCCTTAGCCGAAATTCAGGCGTTAGAAGCGGTTGATAGTATTCCCAGTATTTTGAGAGTGCTGTAGTGCAGCAGCCGTGGAAATACTGGGAAAGCTGGGGGAGATGGGGGAGATGGGGGAGATGGGGGAGCTGGGGGAGGAATGATACATTTTGCCTGATAGCGGTGCAAGAGTATTAAGTTTCATAAAATATGATATCGGGACATAAAACCCAGTGTAGGGGCGGGTTTAGGGACAAAATTAATCGAGTCACCAATCACCTTTTTACAAAACCCGCCCTGCCCCAATCTTTCACCTAACCAATTCCCAATGTAGGGGCGGGTTTAGGGACAAAATTAATCGAGTCACCAATCACCTTTCGACAAAACCCGCCCTGCCCCAATCTTTCACCTAACCAATTCC
>NZ_JAVJQP010000067.1:0-17853 GCF_040218875.1 Coleofasciculus sp. D1-CHI-01 | reverse complement strand
TCTTTCGAGCCTCTAATCGTGGTGATGTGAAAGCAGTTCGCCGACTCCAGAAAACCTTGATGAAATCTTGGTCAGCAAGAGCATTGGCGGTTCGTAAGGTTACTCAGGATAACACTGGCAAAAAAACGGCTGGAGTGGATGCAGATATTGCTAAGTGTTTCGACAAAATCAACCATGAGAAACTGCTAGAAAAACTGAAGACATTCCCCACCATCCGCCGACAAATAAAGGCATGGCTGAAAGCGGGAGTGATAGACAGAAAGCAGTGGTTCCCAGCATCTGAGGGTACACCACAGGGAGGGGTCATATCACCTTTACTGGCTAATATCGCCCTTCACGGAATGGAGAATCGGATTAAACAGGCATTCCCTCGAATGTCCGAAAATAGGAAAGAAACATGGTTCCACAAAAAAGGTACTGTGTTTTACAGTCCGCAATTAATCCGATATGCCGATGACTTCGTGATTTTACATGAAGACATAACTGTTGTCCAAAGATGCAGGGAGATAATCTCTGAATGGTTAATTGACATTGGGCTGGAATTGAAGCCGAGTAAAACGAGAATAGCTCATACTCTGTATGAATATGAGCAGCAGAAGCCTGGATTTGACTTCTTAGGATTCAAGATACGCCAATACAAAGTTGGCAAGCACCACTCGAAACAAGGTTTCAAGACCATCATCACTCCAAGTCAGAATAAGTTGAAGATACATTACGAGGAAATCAGTAAGGTAATAGAAAGGAGGACGGGATGAGTACAAAAATCTACAACTATTGCACAGACATTGCCACGACCAGAAAACTGCCAGAGATGGCAGCATTGGCAACAAAGAGATTGAGGAATATCGGCTCTATGAAAACCCATTCTGAAATCCGCCTAAGCCCTAAGGGTAATGAGGTACACATGACAAGTGCCAATTCATTGAGGAGCCGTGTGAAGGGAAACTTTCACGCACGGTTTTGGAGACCAACGGGTCTCGTGAGGGACTCGTTGAGTTTAATTAAACCGTTGAATACCGCACAGAGTCTCAGCTTGGTACAGACCTCCGGATGTCTCCCTAGTTCGGATTGCATCTAAAACCTTTTGTCGGGTTGTTGTTAAGTCAAGACATCTTAGCTGAGATGGCGGGAAGGGACTACATTTCGACTTCGCTCAATGTAAATACTTTACTCGGAGGCTTATCGCTATGTTACGAGTACCAGTTTTATCGAAGTCAGGCAAGCCTTTAATGCCAACCCAACCTAGTCGCGCTAGACGTTGGCTCAAAGAAGGTAAAGCCAAAATCGTACACAACGACTTAGAATGCTTTGCCATTCAGTTGACCTTTGAAACCGGAGAAAACACGCAACCTATAGCTGTGGGGATAGATCCAGACAAACATTACTCAGGTATCGGGGTTCAGTCGAGCCGTTTTACTCTCTGGATGGGACATCTAGTCTTACCGTTCAAGACGGTCAAAGAACGGATGGAGCTACGACGAGTCATGCGTCGAGCCAGACGGGGAAGGCGGATTAATCGGGAACTACCCTACTCGGAAAGATGCCACCGTCAAGCCAGGTTTGACAACCGAAAGCAAGGTAAACTTCCCCCATCAATTCAGGCTAATAAGCAGCTAGAGTTACGGGTAGTCAAAGAGTTGTTTAGACTGTTTCCGATTAGTGCCATTCACTACGAGTTGGTTATGGCTGACGTTGACAGAACCAGTGGACGTAAATCGGCTCGGTCTGGTGTTGGGTTCTCTCCAGTCATGGTAGGACAACGACAAATGTTAACTTGGCTATCTGAATTAGCCTTGGTTGCAACCCACAAAGGTTGGCAGGGAGACGGCAATGGAACTAGCCAACTCAGGCAAGGGTTAGGATTAGCTAAGGACAAAAAGAACAAAGCTTGCTCTGCACCAGCCACACACGCTGTTGACGGTGTAACCTTAGCGGCGTTTGAGTTCAGCCAATGGCGAGAATGGCACTCTAATAATGCTAAACATGGTAACTGGTGTGGCGATGTTCAAATCACACCTGCACCTTTTGCAATAGTCCGCAGACCACCAATTAGCCGTAGACAATTACATCTGTGCGTCCCATCTAAAGGTGGTCTACGACGCAAATATGGTGGTACAGTTACTCGTCATGGCTTCAGAAAAGGAGACAAAGTTTTAGCTGAAAAAGCGGGAAAGACTTACACGGGTTGGTGTTCCGGAGACACCAAAACGCAGGTTTCGGTCAGTGGCGTTAACTGGAAACGGTTAGGACAATTCACTGCCAAAAAAGTCCAGTTGTTGCAGCGAAGCACGGGATTAATTGTCGTACCTTCAACTGGATTGTCAAATCTCCCCTTATTGAAAGGGTCGATTTGACCTCTATTCCTCTCCGACCTCCTGAGCCTGCGAAGGATCTGCTGAGGTCGGAGTCTCACGAGGAAAAACGATGACGAATGACGAATGACGAATGACGAACTTTATCATATCATTACGTCGCAGCGGAGCATTGTTGCTGTCAGTGGGTACGGTCAGCTTCTTGTGCGGTATGGGTTATGGTGTTGTCCAAAGCTATCCTGAACCCCCAGCAGAACCAATCATTCAACCTCAATCGGATATCCCCACAGAACCCCCGCCGCCGAATGTGACGGTTCAGATTAAAGCCGTGGGTGATATTATTCCGGGTACGAATTATCCTCAGAATAAACTGCATCCGAATAAAGCGGTTCTTTTTCAAGCCGTTCAACCCAGCCTGCAAGGTGCTGATTTATTATTTGGCAATTTTGAGAGTACTTTAACGAATTATCCCTATTCTGCTAAGTCGATAGGGGGATTAATTATCGCCTTTCGCACGCCGCCTGATTATGCCTCTTTGTTAAAAGAGGTGGGCTTTGATATTATGAGCGTTGCCAACAACCATTCTTATGATTTCTCACGTCAAGGATTTGCAGATACTATTAATAATTTGGAACAGGCTGGAGTTAAAGCCTTAGGCGAAAAGAATCAAATTTTATATGCTAACATCAATGACCTATGGATTGCCTGGATTGGTTTTAGTTATTTTAATTATCACAATTCGTTGAATGATTTGCCTGCCGCTATAGCGTTAGTGGAAGAAGCCAGTCAAAATGCCCATATCGTGATTATTTCTGTTCATGCAGGGGCGGAAGGCACTGGGGCGATGCATGTTCGCAATCGAACGGAGTATTTTTTTGGCGAAAATCGCGGCAATTTGGTTAAGTTTTCCCAGACGATGATTGACCACGGCGCTGATTTAATTCTCGGACATGGACCTCATGTTCCGAGAGCTTTAGAACTGTATAAGGGGAAGTTAATTGCCTATTCTTTGGGAAATTTTATGGGGTATCGCACTCTCTCGACTCAAGCTCAATTGGCGTATTCTTTGGTATTGGAGGTGGAGTTGGATAATCAGGGTGATTTGGTTTCGGGTCAAATTATTCCAATTATGTTAAATCGTCAGGGTATTCCTTATCCTGATTCTCAAGGGCGCACGATTCGACTGATGCGCCAGCTTACTCAGAGTGATTTTCCGAATACTCCTTTACAGATTGATTCAACGGGTAAAATTATTCCCCAGTAATGGTCATTGATCATTGGTCATTGGTCATTGGTCAAATAATTATTCACTTGGAAAGGGCGGGTTTAGTTACATCAGGGTCAAACACAAAGGATTATAGTGAAACCCGCCCCTACAAATTAAAAAACTCACTCGCCAGGTTTCCTCGAAGGTCGTGAAGGGTCAAAACTATTTCATTTTTCATCCTTTTTTTGACTCGACGCTTTACCCTCAGAGAATCGTTCTTTGAGTTTATCACCAGCGGCTTTGGCTTGGTCGGTGAGATTATCTGTAACCTGGGGAACACCTTGTTTTAGGGATTCTACATGCTGAAGGGTTTTCTTGTAGTCACGGCGAATAAATTCTGCGGCTTGACTCATGCGTTCATGGACGCCTTCGGTATATTTCTCACTATTTTTTACTGCTGCCTCTAGCACAATAATTCGCTTTTTTCCCACACTAGAAACGGCGGCGGGTGCAAGGGTATAAATCCCGTCAATGATTCCTTGCCAACCACTGGAGGAATATAAGTAATTCACGACGGCTCCGGTTTCGGGTTCAATTATATAATCAACCAGTTTGCCGACTTGGTTTCCAGCATCTGTCCAGACTTCTACACCAATGCGAGACTCGAGGGGTTCAGTGGTTTCCGACGCTGTTTCTTCCTTAAGGCTGTTGACAAGAATGCTATCGCTGCCAATAGTATTGACTTGTTCCCAGGTAAAGTGGTGTTTTTTGCCGCCGAGAAAGCCGGACTTGCAGGTTAACCCAACGACGCGGTGGGCTTGCAAATCAAGCCATAGCTGTGTCACTCGACCGACTTCTTCAGCGGTATGACGATTTAAGACTAATCGGTTTAGGAGTTCGCTTTGCTTGATAACTTCGGCTTTTGCGGACATCAGACACCTCGCTTGGGCTATTCTTGAGACAATGTGACTTGCTGTTCGATCAAGTGCTTTGTGTTGTATATTTAAATTTTAGCTGAGAACGGATGCGATTATTTTTAATTTTAGCGGTTGTTATCGCCATCTTAGCAATTATTTTTGCCTTACAAAATGCTGTGCCTATCGCCGTTACTTTAGGGATTTGGCGAGTCGAGATATCTTTGGCGTTAGTTCTCGTCTTAACGCTAGGGGTTGGCGTTGTGGTGGGATTATTGGTATCGGTACCATCCCTGATGCGGCAAAATTTGAAACTGGCTCATCAGAAGCGACACAACAAAGATTTAGAGAAAGAATTAAATGAGCAAACTCAGCAACTGGCGAATCAGCAAAAACGGATTGAATATCTGGAACATAGTTTAAAGTTCAATCTGGATTCTTCTGAATCAACTGATCGGGATTTAAATGCATAGTCTATTTATGGACTTTGCTAGCGAATGTTACAAAAGAGCCTCAAATCCAATAAATTGGTCGGGATCTGGAAAACCTCTCTCCAAACCTCTCTCCTACAAGGAGAGAGGCTTTGAATTCTCCCCTTCCGTGCAAAAAAAGCGAAGCATCCTTTGGTCTCCCCCTTTTGAAGGGGGACGGAAGGGGGATCATAAGGGGGACGGAAGGGGGATCATAAGGGGGACAGAAGGGGGATCATAAGGGGGATCATAAAGGAAGAGGGGGATCATAAGGGAAGAGGGGGATCATAAGGGAAGAGGGGGATCTAAAAGGAAAGGGGGCTGGGGGGTTAGGTTTGATATCGATTTTTCTAGATGGCGTGAAAAGTCAGACAGAGAATAGGTGATGCGATCGCGGTATTAGTCTCTTCTGCCTTTTACTTTTCCTTGAACAGCGAGTTAAACTGGGCTTTAAGCGATGGCATATCGGCGATTCGTGACACCAGTACACTGGCGTTCCCGGCATCCTCTAGACGATCTTTCCAATAGCGAATCCGATCCGGGTGATTCATCCAGAATTGAATCACGGTATCCACCGCTCTATCCATATTCCATCCCTTCTGAGTGGGAACGGTTTCAACCGATTCTAAGAAGGCATCCAAGGTACATTGATAGGTTCCCAAATATTCAACGCCTGGGGGAGTTGCTTTTTCACCGATCCGCTGTTGATGATTAAAAAAGTCCAGGATAGGCGAAACGCCAAGGATATCAAATGTATAGTTCATGGAATTTAGTCTCTACGTTTACAACCGTTATCCCCAATTTTAATCAAATAAATTGCTTCTAGATTATCATTGTGAACAGTTTTATGAAATTTTTATTTAACAGTCGAGGGGAAGTTAAAGTAAGTCGTCAAATTAGCACTCTATGCCATTGAGTGCTAAAAAAAACCAGAACAAATTCGGTAGTTTAGCAACAAATAAAAGAGCCAATGAGCAGCAAAACCTTAACGATTCAAGCGATGGTGCTATCAAACATCGCCGCTTTGGAAGTGCGTCAAGTACAGCATCCACAAGCTAAACGGAAGCCCCGACCCTACGAGGGGAGGGCTAGGGAGAGGTCTTTCCCCTAGTTAATTAACCAACAGGATCATATATTAGGCGTATGCATCTCCTATCATTACGTTTGCCGCCAATGAGCCATAACAGATGACAAATGACAAATGACAAATGACAAATGACGAATGACCAATAACTAAAATGAACATACTCCTGGCGGGTCACTATCAAATCATCCAATACTTAGGCGGTGGCGGTTTCGGTCAAACGTTTCTGGCTAAAGATAGCCACTTACCAGGGAATCCGTTGTGTGTGGTTAAGCAACTCAAACCTCAGCTAAACCAGGCGCCAGCCCTGGAAACGGCAAAACGCTTATTTGAGCGGGAAGCGCAAACCCTGTATCGCTTGGGAACCCACGACCAAATCCCCCGATTGCTGGCGCACTTTGAGCAAGATGAGGAGTTTTACTTGGTGCAGGAGTTTGTCGAGGGTCAACCCCTGAACCAAGAATTGGCTCTGGGTCAAAAAATCACTGAATCAGAAGCGATCGCACTCCTGAATGATATCTTACAGGTACTAGCCTTTGTTCACCAAGAGCAGGTAATTCACCGCGACATTAAACCCGCCAACTTGATCCGCCGCCTTCGCGATCGCAAAATTGTGTTGATTGATTTTGGTGTGGTTAAAGCCGTTAGTACGCCCGCCTCTAACCTTTATAGCGCAACCAGTATCACTGTAGCCGTGGGTTCTCCCGGTTATATGCCTAGCGAACAACAAGCCGGTCAACCTTATTTTAGTAGTGACATCTACGCGGTGGGGATGGTGGTGTTGCAAGCCTTAACCGGATTAAGTCCCACCAGTAAGCAAACCTCTCAGAGACTCCCTCGTGATCAGTATGGAGAATTTTCTTGCACCTTATTGCGCGATCGCATGACGATTCATCCCGGTTTAGCCGCTATTCTAGATAAGATGGTGCGCTATGACTATCGACAGCGATATCGAGACGCCAGTGAAGCCCTGCAAGCCCTAGACCAATTCCGCCAAGATACCCAAGGCGATGAACCCATTACTCATCCGCAAACCCTGGTTGTCCCCACCACTCATCCTCAATCACCCATCACTGATCACCAAACCCCCACATTACCCCTTTCCTCACCTCAGACGCTAGATGAACCCGAAGGACAGGTAAGTTTGAATTCGAGCTTTTACGTCGAGCGTCCTCCCGTAGAATCAGACTGTTATGATGCTATTCTCAAACCCGGTGCTTTAATTCGGGTAAAAGCGCCGCGACAAATGGGCAAAAGTTCATTACTCTCACGGATTCTCAACTATGCCAGTCAGCAAGGCTATCGCACCGTTTGCCTGAATTTTCAATCGGCTGATGCAGAGTTTCTCACCAGTTTAGATCAATTTTTACAATGGTTTTGTGCCAGCGTGAGCTGGAATTTAGGCTTAGACGAGCGATTAGACACCTATTGGCGAGGAATTTTAGGCAGTAAGAATAAATGTACCGATTATTTTCAACGCTATTTATTATCGGAAACCACTCGTCCTTTAGTATTGGGATTAGATGAAGTGGATCAAATCTTCCAATATCCAGACATCGCCACAGACTTTTTTGGACTGTTGCGAGCATGGCATGAGCAGGGGAAGAACCAGGCAATTTGGCAGCGACTGCGATTAGTGTTTGTTCATTCTAAAGAAGTTTATATTCCCCTGAATATTAATCAATCTCCCTTTAATGTCGGTATACCGATTGAACTTCCGGAACTGACTCCGATACAAGTCTGGGATTTAGTCCAGCGCCATTCTCTAGATTGGCAACCCAACCAGGTGGAGGAATTAATGAGTATGACTGGAGGACATCCCTATCTGGTGCGAGTGGCACTTCATCAAATCGCCCGAGGGAAGATGACAGTGGAAAAACTGCTACAAGTTGCGCCGACGGAAGAAGGACCCTTCTATGACCATTTACGTCGCCATTTATTAAATTTAGAAGAAAATGCCGAATTGGTGGCAGCGATTCAGCAAGTTGTGGCGGCGAATCAGCCTGTTGAAATTAAAGCCGCCGCTGCGTTTAAGTTACGCAGTATGGGACTGGTGAAATTTCAGGGAAACGCTGTCACACCCTTGTGTCAGATGTATCGTCGCTATTTTCGCGATCGGCTCAAAAATTAATCGCCAATCTGAATACAGCGTTAACATTGCGCCACCCACTGATAATGTGACTAAATCCGCCCATCTCACGTTTGCTTTTACCTTCTACCTTTTGCTAGACTATCAAATTCAGGTTTATCATAGAGAATAAGTCTCTACGAATTAATTAATGGTATCTCCAACCTGTGCTCTATCCATCATGGTGGCGCGAACTGATATCCCATTCATGATGCATACGATTCCTCATATTGTGAGGATGTGTAATTTTCCGTTTACGCAACGCCTTTTAGCCGTAGATACAGCGCCCTTGTCCGGTGACAAAGTGAATCGTCCTGGTGTGGGAACAATGGAACAACTCCGGGACTATTGTGATCAACTACTCGCGGCGGGTGTGGTTGACAAAGTTGTCGATATCGATTACTCCCCCGATTATCAAAAACGGATTTATCAAAAACATTTTGGCGATCGCATACGCCCGAGTCATAATTACAAAGGATATCCAATTCTCGGCACAATTTTCTCCATTGAAGAAGTTCCGGGAGACTATGTGGTTCACTTTGATAGTGATATGCTGATTCATCAGCAACCGGATTACAGTTGGATAGAAGAGGGGATTAAGTTACTGCAAAACCATGCTGATGTGATGTCCGTTAGACCCCTAACTGGTCCCCCCAAAGAAGATGGAGACATTAATCAACGGGTTCCTTACGAACGAGATCCGGCGGGGTTCTATAAATTTAAGTTTTTTAGCAGTCGTGTTTATTTGAGCGATCGCAAACGTTTTGATAGCTTACTTCCCCTCTCCGTTCTCTGGAGAACTTACAAAAATAAAGCTTTGAATGGATTACCTAACTCGATAAAAACCAAACTAAATTATTTAACCGGGAAAGGGAAATTAGACTCTTGGGAAATTATGGTATCACAACGCTTGGAAGAAACCGCCTATGTGCGAGCAGTTCTGGATTCCCCCCAAGCTTGGACGGTTCACCCCAAAAATCGAGAACCCGAATTTATCGCAGCGCTCCCTAAACTGATAGAGAAGATTGAGCAAGGATGGTATCCACCCGAACAAGCTGGGTATTATGATCTCATTTTTGAGCATTGGTTATAAATCCTATTTCTAACAGGTTAATTGGCATAGTATGAAACAAATCCAAGCACTACGTCACGGAATTCGACTGTATAAAAATGATCTTATCGCGGGATACTTCTACTTTCGGATCAACACCCTTGCTGATCCGTATACCATCGTTGGACGAGGGCAACCATACAGGATTCTGTTAATTCTTAGTCACATGCGATCAGGTTCGTCGTTACTGACTCATCTGTTGAATTCTAATCCTGAAATTATCGGTTATGGTGAAACCCATATTCAATATGCTTCCGAGCAAGACTTTAAAAAGCTGTTTGTGAAGGTTTATTTAAATTCACGCGAATTTACTCAAATTGAAGACTTAAAAAAATTACAGATGACTCAAAACTATGTTTTAGATAAAGTTTTACATGACAACAAATTTTTAACCGAAGATATCTTGAACTCTCAGCAAGTCTACGCTGTTTTTCTCTTAAGAGAACCTCAGCGGAGTCTCGCCAGCATCATGGATTTAAAACCCCATTGGGATGAAGAAAAGGCTTGTCATTACTACATTAATCGCTTATCCAGTTTAGTCAGATATGCTCAACTCATCAATAGTAAACAACGCAGTCTGTTTTTAACCTATCAGCAACTCTTAGATCATACGGATTCAGTATTCACAGCATTCAAGGATGTTTTAGAAACCAGAGAAAAATTTTCTGAGCAATATGAAGTTCTTAGAACAACGGGAATGCCAAGCATCGGTGATTCTAAGGGCAATATTAAAGCAGGTCGAATTATCAGAAATCAGAGGAAATTAAACCATACAATTTCTCCAGATTTAATCGATAAAGCGAAGCTACAATTCGAGCAATGTTCTGAAGCGTTATCTGATTATTGCAGCACTATTTATCATCTCGACTACAGTTAAAAGTGCTTATTGTTTGAGAAAAACTTGAACACTTCCCTTTCCTGAACCTTTAGCAAAATCCGTAGACCAATATTTTGGGTAAAGGGTTTGATCATGAATCAATTCTTTTTCCTGTTCAGCTCCTGTTTTTCTTGTTGTAATTGACAGAATTGCACAAGGTTCAACATTCACAGAAGGACGAACGTTGGCTGACTCATTGTTCACGTTAACAAATTGAATCCTGCTCTCTGGCTGATCCTGCTTAAAAAGTCTCCATAAAGGGTATTCAAACGACGTACCTTCTAGGATTAAGCCAATATTCGAGCAATTTTGAGATTGGGTAACCTGAACTGCTTCTACATAAGGGGTTTGGAATTGTTGCTGAGTGATGAAGTATTGGTCAATTCTGGGTGTAGTTAAAACACTATTCTCTCCTAATAAAGGACGAGTTGAATTCTGGAAAACACAGGGATAGGAAAGAACAATGAGAAGAACAGCTAAACCATTCGTAATTCTATAATTTAATGATTTTGATAAAACAATTCCTACAAATGGAGCGAATAGAATAAAAACGGGTAAATGAAGCCGACAACGCCAAGGTGACCATGTAAATAGAAAACAAAAGAGTAAAAATCCAGCTAATACAACAATAAAATATGTAACTAAACTTGAGTTCTTTCTTAGATGTTTGTTAATAATTAGAAGTAAAAACGATATACCCGTTAATAATAAATGTCCTGGATTGCTTGCAGTATCTTCGTAAGTGGATAATGCGGGAACATAAAATCTAGATACTTTTGGACTCATTGTCCGAACATCATTGATATCTAACCCTAAAATTTGGTGTAATATTTGAATAACTTTGTTCGTGATACCCGTTGTCGGTGTGATTATTTTTTCTAAGCCAAAATACCGAACGAAATCAGCGTGTAACGATAAGTTTTTGCTAAGGCTGGATATCCAGATGACTAAACTAAACTCTTTATTCGTTTCACCTGTCGATAGACCGAGAGGAGAGCCAAACAGCAAAAAATTCCGGATGTAATGATTCAGATTAATCGCCATCATTATCGCTAAGACAATAAGCACAGGTTTCCAGACTCGCCAACGCAGCGTCTGAATACCCCAGAACGCTAACCACAGGCAAAAAGGAAAGGCATAGATGTAGGCTGTTCCTTTTGTTAAAATTCCTAGACCTAAACTTGCTCCTAACAGGCATGTATGAGTGAGATTAACTCCCTCTTTTATAGTCAAAAGCGTAAAGTAGGCAAAACACACCAGCCAAAGCGCCACAACATAGTCATTGTTTGTACTGGAACTTTGGAGAATTCCCATGGGGATTGTCGCACAAAAAACCACAGACAGAATTTGCCCCCGTGATTGAGCGCCTAGTTGTTTGGCAATTAAGGAGACTCCGATTAAACTAGCCACCATACTGCCCCATTGAATCAGATTAGCAAAGCGATCGCCGCCACTCAAAATCTGAAAATGGGTGATGGCGAATTCTGACCAGGGATTTTGATAGAGCTGTTCTAGAGTAGTTGTGGGATAATGAGCCAGACTATAATTTTGTATCCAGTGAACTACACGACTCATGTGATATTCCATTGAATCAGAGTGGTTAGGCGGCGCTACGATAGCAATTAAACCGACTACCCCAACAATTAGGGTAATACTACCGACTAATAGCTGCGAAAAAAACGGTAGTTTAACTATTGTTTTTAGGTGATTTTTGAAATAGCTAATTAGGTGGTTGTTTCGACCATAAAACCGCCAATATGTGGCAATCAGTCCGATATCAATGGCTAACCAAAGGACGAGCAACCAGCCAAAAGTCAAAAGTTTTAGAAGACTCAATAGTTCAGTGATGGCTGTTAAAATTACTCCCCAGATAATTAGCGCCGCCAAGAAGGAATACCGCCAACTTCGCTGAGAGGATGCGAAAATTAAGAATAAAAAAACTAAGGATAACAATGGCAATACATTGAACATGATTAATTTCCTCGCAATATCACAGTTTTTTGTTTTTTAATTGTGTTAACTTAAATCCTTATAAAAAGCAAAAAGCAACCCACTATAAAAACTGTTATTTCCTTCTACCCTCTGGCTTGTCTCCACCTATGTGTGAGCATTTAACCGGATATGATCCCATAAGATTTGAAGCTTCGCTTAAGATGAGTCAGTGTCATCTATAATATTTTGAACAAGACAATTACCGATCCCAGAAATACGAGAAATGTCCCCAATGCCTGTATTTGTATTTTCTTCAAGGGCAATCGTTTTTCTAAGCCGAGATATCCTAAAACAAAGTAAGCCAATAAAGCCGCGATTAGAGACAGTAGCAACCTCAGGGTTTGACCCCTGTAAACATACAACACTAGATTAATTGATCTGAGTAATCCAGGTTCTTGGTCTTCATGTTCCGGAAGTTCCATCATTTCCCATGTATTACCGCCATCAGTCGATTTAAAGATTTCTGATTTGGCTGACCCAAATCCATACACGGTATTATCTGTGGCGTAGGCGGGTGAAAACTGGATAGGTTTACCCGCACAAGGGACGTTATTAATGCGGGCAAATGCTAGGTCATTATTGCCAATTAGTATAAATGTTTGTCCTCGATTAACGGTTTTAAATAATCCTTCACCTCGGACACTAACGATGAATGTTTGGTCGCTTTGATAATTCGGTGATATGCTGACGCCTTCGATATAGCCGTTTTCGATATTAGCAGAACTCGATAACTTGTCCCATGTTTTTCCAGCATCGGTTGTTACAAAAAGTCCTCGGTCAGTCCCCGCAAAAACAGTTTTATCCGCCTTGTAATTTGGGGAAATTTCAAAGCGGATACTGCTAGTTTCACCTAAACTACTGTCTTCACTAACAGATTGCCAAGTTTTACCTGCATCACTAGACTGAAAAACTCCAGGATCAGAGCTAGATGCGTAAAGAGTTGGATCAGATGGGAAATCTGGAGAGATGACGATGGACGCTGTTTCATTACTAAAGTCTTTACCAATTTTGGTGAGGACTGAGAATTTTTTCCCGGCGTTGGTTGACTTGTAAATAACACCTTGCTGGGTGAGTAAGTAAATGGTCTGATCAGAGTCAAAGGCAGGTGAAGTGGCAATGGTCATTCCCCGCGTAGAATACTTAGGAACTTTTGGAAGTTGAGTTCTTTGCCAACTTTTACCCCCATTCGTTGACCTTAAAAAATTCTCCCATAATAGAGTGGCAAATACCGTTTGATCAGAACCGTAATTTGGAGAAAAGGCAATATCGAAAAACCGTCGTGGATCTTGATCTTGTTCATCAAAACTTCGGGTTAAATAGGGAGATTCTAACCCTTGATACATCTGATTCCAGTTTATCCCAGCATCGTTACTAATATAGGGATCACCGACATAAGGAGCAATGGCAACAGTTGAGTCATTTTCGTAATCAGGAGATACAGCTAGAGCAACAATTGTTTCGGGTAATAAGGTTTCTAATAATTGCCAACTCTGACCATTGTCTGTAGATTTAAAGAGACCATCAAATCCGCCTAAAAACAGGGTGTTCTCAGAAATAGTTAAGTCCGTAAAATGAGGACTCTTCATTTGATCGGCTTGACTTTCTTTAACTAATCCTTGACTGGATTTTTTCCAGTTTTTTCCTCCATCCTGGGAGTAAAAGAAGCCGTCATTCCAGGTTGAGGCAAAGACGGTGTTATCGTTGGCATAACTGGGTGAAATAACAATATCTTGAATGGACGGGTCAGACAATCCCTGATTTAACGGTGTGAATGAGCCGCCAAAATCGGTTGTTTGCAGTACCCCGCCTTTGTCTGTGCCAACAAAAATAGTTTGATCGGAAGAAAAATTGGGCGAAACCACTAGAGTTGTAATTGCGCCACTATTTTCAATAGGAGAAGCAGCTTGCCAGGTTTCACCGCGATCGCGTGAGATATAGATAGTTCCTTCTTCATCTCCAATAACGATAGAAGTTGGATTATCTGGAATAAAGCTAATCGTCTTAATTTTACTCTGATTATCTAAAACTTGATTCCAAGTTACACCACCATCATCGGTTTTATAGAGTCCACCTTCGCTGTCCGCCGCTAAAACAAAATCAGGCGCGTTGGGAGCTATTTCTAAGACTTCAATGTTTAAATTTTCTAATCCGTTATTGACGTTTTGCCATGAATTTCCGCCATCGGAGGATTTATATATGCCATCTCCAAAAGATGACACGAAGAGTATCGAATTTGTTGGAGAAATAGATAAACTTGCTAAACTTGATCGATTATCTAAGCCATTGACAATTCTTTGCCAGGAAGATCCTCCATCCGTTGACTTAAATAAATTGCCCCGCACGATAATAAATAAATCTTGCTCTTGCTGATACTTCGGAGACAAGTCAACTTGAGTGACAACATCATGAGGTCTATGAGCTAAAGCGGGTTGTGCCGTCAAGCCAAAAAGCGCTAATACCAGTAAAAATCCGATAAAAACTTTTTTACGTAAAAGCCCAACCTTTTGTCTAGTGCTGTGAGTAGATTTTAACCACTTATTAATAAACATATACACCCCAAGCAGAATACAAATACTAAAAAATGCCAATGTGAAAAGGCAAGATTTGACGAACGCCTATTAGCTAAACAACGCTACCTTAGCAGATTTTCTATTTTAGGAAAATAAATTTTTGTGAATTTTTTCAACGTTTTTGTGAAGTAGGCTCACAGACTAACAATGACAATTGCTCAGTTGCTTCACAGGATAAACATGACAAGTAGTCCGATATAGATCTATGCCGTCGGTATACCAATATACAGTCCGGCAATTGTCCAACCGCCTTGAGTGCATCCGCCGCACTCTTGAATCGCTGTTCTGGCGCGGGTTCAGTTAGCGTTTGATCCAATTGAGTAGACATATCATCTGCCAATCAGGTTTGACGTCGAGGATTGTCGCCCAGTTTTTGCTATAGCTGATAGCGATCGCACACCGACTAATACACTCGTTGAGTGCCACGACTACAAGTAAGTTTTCTGGGTGAATAGGTCGGTTCTGGAGGTTTAGTTGTGCCAGAAACATTGGCTTTACAGAGAATTTTTACAGTTGTCATAGTCCCCGGCGTTTCATTGATATTGAAGTCAGTAGTAGGAATACGAAAAACGCCACCGACATAACTTTCCCGGTTAGGTTTACGAGAAATGGCGTAATTAAAGGCGGAAGAACCCTGATTGTGAGTAGAATACCGATAGTTATTCGTCTGATTCGGAATACTTCGATTCAGTTGAGACAGGGAATCGGCAAAAACTGAGTATTTTAAATAGTAAGCTTGCTGACTGCGGTTCATCGAACCCACATAATCTTTAACATCCGGTTCAGGAGTTTTTTGGGTATACAAAAAATTTGGCACAATCAGACTGATTGCGATACTGGCAACGATAAACTGAAGGAAGGTCAAGCCAGCGAGACGACCATAGCGCACGCGATCGCGAAAGGTCAAACCATCTTGACGATCATAACGCACACGAGACTGCCCTGGCTTTCTAATGGAGTCTACGCCTGATTTTAAAGTCGATAGCGCTTGACGCGCCCCCGTAAACCGTCGTTCTGGTGCGGGTTCTGTCAGACATTCCAACCATTGTGCAAAATGGGGAGTGAGATTGATGTCATCGCTAAATTGTAAGCGCATCCGATGTTGGGGTAAATCAGCAGGTGCTATTCCCGTTAATAAATGAATTAATGTCGCCCCTAATGCATAAAGATCTGAAGCGGGAACCACTTTTCCCCAAAGTTGTTCCGGTGGTGCATAGCCGCTGGTTCCCACTACTGTAAATGTTACCCCTTCTGCTGTAGCTCGGTCTTGTACAGCACCAAAATCAACCAAATAAACCTGTCCATCCTGGCTCAAAATTAAATTACTCGGTTTAATATCACGATGAAATACAGGGGGCGACAATTCATGCAAATCGATGAGAATCTCTAAAATACTCTCGGCAATTTGACAAACCTCTGCTTCTGTGAATCGTTTTCCCTGATCTAATAGCGTTTGTAAAGAGTCCCCAACAATGTAATCTTGGACTAAGCCAAACCAAGGTAATCCCTTTCCGAATTGCTTTTCAATGGTGAAGAAATCACGATACTCCGGAATTCGCGGATGATTAAGATGCTGAAGCACTTGCGCTTCTCGTTCAAATAGCTTTAACTCATCCCAATGCATCTGAGGATTAAACGCTAATAGCTTAACCGCGACAGGTTGCGGCGGTGACAGGCTAATATCTTGGGCTAACCAGGTTTGACGTCCCGCATTTTGTCCGAGTTTTGTTTCGAGTTGATAACGTTCGGCTAGTAGTTTTTTTGTCATTTTTCATTTGTCATTCGTAATTTTTCATTTGTCATTCGTAATTTTTCATTTTTCTCAAATATAAACGACGAGAGGGCGGGTTTTGTTGATGAGTTATCAGTATACCCGTTAATTAAATCTCTAAACCCGCCCCTACAATACCCTATAAATTTTACCCTCCTCCCCGGCTAACCTGTTGAAGCCATTCTTGAAGTTCCTGAACTAACCAGCGCCGCTCGTTTTCAGTTAAGTTTTCACCGAAGGAATAGGTAATCATCCACGTTTCGACGCGGATCTCGGTAAAGGGAATTAATTGGATAGTTTTGATATCAGCAATTTTACCAATATGACGCTGATAGGTTAATCCCAAGAGTTCTCGTTCAATAATAAAGTGTTCTGGAGTCAAATAAAGACAATAACATCCGAACAGATGACGCAAATTATAGTCCACTTCATCTTGGACTTTACCTAATTCCTGATTGGTAGCCCGCCAGAGCCATCCCATAAACACAACCAGGGGGAGTAAGACAAGAAATAATGTGCCATTGTGGGATAAGGTGGCAAATAGTCCGATACCTAAGCCTAAAAAGATTAACCCGAATAGTAATAAAAGCGGGAGTGAACAAGCGGTGAGCAGTAAGTCACCCCCTAGTTTGAGAATATCCCGGAACGATCGCGTGGGTTGGGGAATTTTCAGGATAAGCTGCTGGGGCGATTTTTTAAGCTGAACGCGGCTACCTTTCGGTTGAGGGCAGTTGGTTAGGGAACGTTGGGGATAACGATGGTGATGCAGCGCCTCTCGCGCCTCCGCCGCGCTACTAAATCGTGCGTCTAAATCCGGTGCAGTCAAGACGTCTATCCAACGAATCAACTGGGGATCAACCGAGACGCGATCGCTCCATTGTATCCGTAAATCTTGTTGGGGTAAGTCAGCCGGGGTAATCCCGGTGAGTAAATGAATCAGAGTTGCACCTAAAGCATACAAATCAGAGGCGGGTACAGCCTTTCCCCAAAACTACAGCCTTTCCCCAAAACTGTTCTAAGGGAGTATAGCCCGTCGTTCCCACTACCGTAAAGGTTACTCCTTCTGTCACCGCCCGATTTTGCACTGCACCAAAATCAACCAGATAAATGGGCAAATCATCCGCCAAAATTAAGTTACTGGGTTTGATATCCCGATGTAGCACTGGCGGTTGTAAGCCATGCAGGTAACTGAGAATCTCTAACACTGACTCAGCAATACGCTTTACGTCTTCTTGAGTGAACCGTTTACCTTGATCCAATAATTGCCGTAAGGAAGCCGCTTCTAAAAGTCTGGACACATCTACCCACAAGTAGACAACCTTGGACAAAACTCAGCGGTATAAGTTTATACTAGCGCTTACTTTTAGTGCGTTGCCGCTTCCCTGTTGAGGGTTGACCAAAAACTCCCAGTTAGAGA